>WJOQ01000213.1 GCA_009618505.1 Clostridia bacterium
AGAAGTTAAGGTATTCACCGGCAGTCATTTCTTTATATAAGTATTGTTTTTCAGAAACGACTCCCATCTTTTTCTTGATGCTGAGAAAATCTTTAGTTATGTTCTGACCAAAAAGATAGACTTCACCTTGAGTTGGTTTCAGTATGCCCAAAAGCATCAGAATAGTGGTAGTTTTACCCGCTCCATTGGGTCCTAAGAATCCATAGATTTCTCCTTCTTTAACTTCAAGGCTCAGATTATCTACTGCTTTGAACTCATTGTATTTCTTAAGAAGGTTCTGAGTTCTGATCATTCCTTCCCCCTTTTTTGCGTTCATTGTTCATTAACCCACTAACCCGTTAGGCAACTGGTTTGTTTTTTGCCCATGAACTATAAAGAACTATCCGCTAAAGTTCTGCATTTTTCGCTATTAGATCTACACTTTCTTAACGCTATGGTCCTTCTTTTTTCACTATATGCTCTACGCTAAGAAAAGGGGAATATTCTTTGGCAAAAATATGACTAAGGCTCACAAAAATATCTTAGAATAGTTCCCCATCTCTACAAAAAAACTTACTTGCTACAATATAGCAAATAAGTTTTTTTTTGTCAAAATACCGCTTTAGTTTTCCGAATATTTTCTCTGAGGGGTCTTTGGGAAAACTGGGGGGAGTCAAGTAATTGACATCAATTAAGATATGATATAATAATAAAAAAGGGAGAAGACAAACCAAAGGAAGGTAAAAAGGATTTTCCTGTTACAGGGTAAAAGCTAAAAAGAGAACCAGGAGAGAGATGAGAGACAAGAAGGCCGGGGACTGGGACAAAGAGAAGCTCTCCAAAAACAGAAATAAAGGTTAGTTTCTCTTTTTGGGGAACCTTGAGGGAAGAATGAACCGCTCAATGTAACTAAGGAGAGAGAAAATGAAAATAGGTGTTTTTACAGCTTTATTTCAGGATCGCAGTTTCGAAGAAGCACTGGATATGATTAAACAGTTCGGGATAGATGTAATAGAGGTGGGAACAGGAGGTTTTGTGGGGAATGCTCATTGTAATGCATCTCTTCTACTTACTGATGAGATGAAAATTACACAATTTAAAAGAGTAGTAGAAGAGCGAGGTTTGTTTATTAGTGCTTTCAGTTGTCATGGCAACCCCTTGCACCCGCAAAAGGCCATCGCTGACAAGCATCAGCAGGATCTGCGTGATACTATAAAACTGGCGGAGAAGTTAGGGATTGAGAGGATAAACTTGTTTGCTGGCTGCCCGGGTGATTCAGAAAATTCTAAGTATCCTAACTGGCCGGTTTGCCCTTGGCCTGATGATTATCTGGCTATCTCTAAATGGCAATGGGAGGAAAAGATTCTACCATTCTGGCAAGAAGAAGCAAAGTTTGCCCGCCAGCACGGCATACACAAGCTATGTTTTGAAATGCATCCTGGTGACTCGGTTTATAATCCAGAGAAGCTACTGCGGCTGCGTGAGGCAGTAGGTGAAGAGATTGGTTGCAATTTCGATCCCAGCCATCTATTCTGGCAGGGAATAAACCCTATAGCTGCCATCAGAAAACTGGGCCAGGCCATATACCATGTTCATGCTAAAGATGTCAAAATAGATCTCTTCAATACCTCAGTTAATGGGGTACTCGACACCAAACACTATTCTAAGGTAATGAACCGTTCCTGGATCTTTCGCACTGTAGGCTATGGTCATGGCTACCAGTTCTGGAAAGATTTCGTTAGTACCCTACGATTAATAGGATATGACTATGTGTTAAGTATTGAGCATGAAGACAGTTTAATGTCCTCACGGGAAGGACTCGATAAAGCGGTTACCTTCTTAAAACAGATAATGCTTACCGAGAAGCGCGGGAAAATATTCTGGGCCTAAAACAAATTTAGAAGAGACTCTGTTAGCAAGGAGGGCTAAAGAAAATGGCCAAAAAAGTGGGATTTATGACTATGGGTAAGACAGAAGCAAAGCGAGGAAAGATAGCTGAAATTGGCGTGGGGATGCTCGGTTATGCCTTTATGGGCAAGGCCCATAGTAATGCCTGCAAAAAAATGCCCTACATCTTTTGGCCGCCCCCAGCTATTCCTA
>WJOQ01000250.1 GCA_009618505.1 Clostridia bacterium
TGAAGATAAAAACCCTGCTTCTCCGCTTATAAAGGAACTTTTCAAAATAAAAAAGCCACCTACGGCTATTTTCTGCTATAATGACCAAATTGCTCTTCAAGCCTATAAAGCCATCACTAAGTTGGGATTAAAGATACCCCATGATGTGTCTTTGGTAGGATTTGATGACTCTGATTTAGCCATACTCTCGGAAGTCCCCTTAACTACAGTTGCTCATCCCAAAGGCAAAATGGGGGGAAAAGCAGGAAAAATACTCCTGCAACTTATTGAAAATAGCAAGGTGAGAGGGCCCCAGCAATTTGTTTATAAACCCCGATTGATAATAAGAGATTCCTGTAAATCCATGTGTTGAGAATTTTTTTATGTATAATGAGGTACGAACGACCGTATATGCGAAAAAGAGAAGTATAGATTGTTAAAAATAAGAGGCAAGACGCCTTTTCGAATTTGGTGAAAGGCACGACAACAAATTATGGAAGGAGGTGAAAAGTAAATAAGTTGGCTAAAATAGGAATAAAGGAGGAAGATAAATGGGAAAAGTAAAGATGTTAATTGTGACATTGGTTGTTGCTAGCTTGTTTATAATGGTTAGCATGGGGTCTGTCTTTGCCCAACAAACTACCCTTACTGTCTGGTGGTGGCAGTTTTGGCAAGACGCTCTGACCCCTGCTATAGAGGACTTCCACCAGGACTATCCAGAGATAAAGATCGAGCAAGAGATACTGGGACCCGCCGATGTTTATGCTAATCTGCTTTTGGCTCTATCAGCTGGTGCAGGAATACCGGATATGGTTGGACTGGAAAGCAGCCATTTAACACAGTATGTGTCCTTGGGGGGCTTAGCCGACATTACGGAAGAAATGTCACCCTGGTGCGATAAAATTGACCAGGGCAAATGGCCAGCTGCTAAAGATAAGGAAGGAAGAATTTATGCTATGCCCGTGGATAGCGGTCCAGTTGCCCTCTACTACCGAAGAGACGTATTTGAAGAAGCTGGATTTCCCTCTAATCCTGACTCTGTGCAGCCATTGGTAGACACCTGGAATGATCTCTATGAAGTAGGTAAACAAATCAAGACAGCAACTGGTAAATTCATATTCCCTCAGGCTAAGACTAATAATGACTTTCGAATTTTTGAGACTCTTATGTGGCAGCAAGAAGCGGGGTATGTTGATAGAGAAGGCAAAATAGTTATTGACAGCCCAAAAGCAGTAAGGACCCTTGAGTACCTGGGTAAACTCTGGAAGGAAGACTTGCTCCTGGATACTCCAGCCTGGACTGCAGGATGGTATGCTGCTTTAGATGCGGGTATGGTAGCAACTATTCCCAACGCTATATGGCTGGGTGGTTTCTTGTGGGGCTGGATTTGTCCAGAAGCTTCTGGGAAATGGGGTGTTGTCCCTCTGCCCGTCTGGGAGGAAGACGGAGTAAGGTCCAGCAACGACGGTGGCTCTAACATATCAATCACTAGAGCATGTGGGAATAAAGAAGCGGCCTGGGAGTTCATAAAGTACATTTTCACCAATAAAGAGTACCTGATAGACGCCTGGAGAACAGCGGACTGGTTCCCTTCTCTGATGGCATGCTGGGATGACCCCTTCGTGGATGAGCCAGTTGAGTTCTTTGGTGGGCAGGCATATAGGAAGATATTTGCGGAAGCGGCTAAAGTCATACCTTGGTGGGACTACACTAAAGATTATCATGAAATAAACAGTATTATGCAGGTATATGTGACTACCTACGCTCTGGGAGAAGTAGAGAGTGCAGAAGAAGCTTTGACTAAAGCTGCTGCAGAAATGAGAACAAGGACAGGCAGAGAGTAACCGGTTAGTGTCCTTTTGCTGCGTAAGAGCTTCGGGCTCTTACGCAGCAACTTAGAAGAGGATGTCAAATTGGCTAAGCAAGGTCAAAGAATAAAAGAAGAAAATCTATTTAAGAAGATAAGAAAGAATAAGATTCCTTATCTTTTTATTTCCCCTTTTTTCATTTTGTTTGCTATTTTCATGCTTTATCCGACAATATATTCCTTTTATCTGAGTTTTTTTAAATGGAGTGGTGCTGGCCCGAAAACATATGTCGGCTTACTTAACTATACGGATTTGCTTACAAATAGACCATTTAAACAATCTTTGATTAATGCTGTGATTTTATTCTTTGAATACGTTCCCGCTATGACTCTGCTAGCATTAATTTTGGCCAGTTTATTGAATTCCAGATATCTTAGATTGCAGAGTGTATTTAGAACCTTCATTTTTCTTCCCTATGTTACCGCTATAATAGCAGTAACTTATGCTTTTCAGTTGCTCCTGGACAAGAGATTTGGCATGGTAAACTTATTTTTAAGCTGGTTTGGAGTTGAACCTACCGCCTGGTTAAACACCCCAAATCTAGCCCGCATTTGTCTTAGTGGTCTGGTAACCTGGCGCTGGTTAGGATATAATATGGTCCTTCTTCTAGCCGGACTGCAAAATATCTCCCCCGAATTATATGAAGCGGCCAAGATTGATGGGGCTACACCTACTCAATCATTCTTTCGCATTACCCTGCCCTTAATGAAGCCGATGTTACTCTTTTGCATACTTTTATCCACTATAGGAACGGTTTCTTTGTTTGATGAACCTTTTATATTATTTAACGCTGGAGGAGGGCCCAGGGATGCTACCCTCACTCCCGTATTATATCTCTATAATACCGGCTTTAGATATCTTCATTTTGGCAGTGCTTCAAGCATTGCCTACGCTCTATTTATCATATTATTCCTTATCGGTTTATTTGAGATAAAAGTTATGGGAGAGAAAAAATGAGTTTAAAAATTGGGTCTTATTCCTTACCAGAAAAGAACTCAAAGATAAGAGAAAGTAAGAAAGAGAAAAGGAAGATACACTTAAAGAAAGCCTTAGTTTATCTTTTTCTTGTATTAATTTCTATTGCTATGGTGGTGCCTCTCTTATGGATGTTCAGCTCGGCCTTCAAACCTAAAGCTGAGATATTCACCTACCCACCTACCTTGGTTGCAGAAAATCCCACTATTGGTAACTTTTTTACCTTGTTTGAACAACGCCCCTTTGGTACAAATTTATGGAATAGCTTTTTCATTGCTGCCAGTTCTACTATTCTAGCTTTATTTTTCTGCTCCTTAGCCGCCTTTGGCTTCGCTAAATACCAATTTCCAGCACGTGAATTTCTTTTTCTATTCCTCATAGGAACACTGATAATCCCCTTTCATACAACTATGGTTCCTCTATATGTGCTTTATCGCAAAATTGGCTGGATAAATAAGTTCTGGGGACTGATCTTTCCCGGAATGGCTAATGCCTTTGGTATATTCTTTATGAGACAATATCTGATTAAGCTACCCAATGAATTTTTGGACTCAGCCAGAATAGATGGGTGCTCAGAAATTAAGATATTTTTTTACATTATTCTACCTATAGCCAGACCAGCTTTAACCGCGTTAGGAATGATATTTTTTATGGGCTCCTGGAACAATTTCCTCTGGCCCCTTATCATCTTAAAAAGTAAAGACATGCTAACAGCTGTTGTAGCCCTCAGAGGCCTGAGTTCGGGTCTTCGGGTTCCTTATGATCTTATAATGGCTGGCTCGGTGTTAATAGTGCTGCCATTGGTTATACTTTTCATAGTTTCACAAAAACAGTTCATTGCTGGAATTACTAGTGGAGCAATTAAGGGCTAAGTTAAGAAAGGAGTGAAAATGAATTTTGGATGTGATTATTATCCGGAGCATTGGCCAGAAGAAAGATGGGAAAAAGATGTCCAAATGATGGCTGAAGCAGGTTTTAATATTGTCCGTATGGCTGAATTTGCCTGGGTGAAATTAGAGCGAGACAAGGGACAATTTGATTTTAGTTGGCTGGATAAAGCCATTGAAATCTTATCTGAAAACAAGATTAGAAGCGTCCTGGGAACACCCACCGCTACCCCTCCTGCCTGGTTAGCTGCTAGCCATCCTGATATACTACGCGTAAACAAAGAAGGCATTCGCACCAGTTTTGGTGGACGTCGTGCCTGTTGCCCCAATAGTAGTACATATCGTACTTATTCTGAAAAAATCGTCTCAAGAATGGCAGAGCATTATAGAGACAATGAGAATGTTATCGGTTGGCAAATTGATAACGAGTTTGGAGGGGATGGAGAAAAGGGGTTATGTTATTGCCAGGAATGCGCTAAGAATTTCAGACAATGGCTCAAGAATAAATACAAAACTCTTCAAAAATTAAATCAGGAATGGGGAACAGTCTTCTGGAGTCAGACTTATACAGAATGGGAACAAATACCCCTTCCTCGGCAATTAGAAACCGCTCATAATCCAAGCCTGCTTTTGGATTACCGACGATTTATTTCTGATTCTTATATTAGCTATCAAAAACTGCAGATAGATATTCTCAGAAAAATCTATCCTCACAAATTCATCACCCACAATTTTATGGGGCTTTTCAATGCAATAGACTATTATAAATTAGCCCAGCCTTTAGATTTTATCGCCTGGGATAACTACCCCAATTTAAGATTTACCGGTGAGAATAAGAGTCCGGTCAAAGTTTCCTTATCGCACGATGTTATGCGGGGATTGAAAGAGAAGAATTTCTGGGTTATGGAGCAGCAAAGCGGTCCCACCGGATGGCAATGTGTAGACCCAAATCCTTATCCAGGAGAGATAAGACTGTGGACCTATCAAGCTATTGCTCACGGAGCAGAAGGAATACTTTATTTCCGTTGGAGAACGTCCCGATTTGGAACCGAACAGTTCTGGGCCGGCATTTTAGATCAATGCGGAACTGCAACAAGAAGGTATGAGGAGGTGAAAAAGATAGGTGAGGAATTAAAGCGCATCAAAGATAAGCTAACAGGATTGGAATTTCCTAAAGAAGTAGCTATGCTTACCTCTTACGATGAGCAGTGGGCTTTTGATATTCAGCCTAATAACCCTAAGTTTAATTATCAGGAACACTTTGCCTCTTATTACCAGATACTGAATACCCTCAATATCCCTGTGGATGTCGTCTCTATCCAAGCAGATATTTCAAAGTATAAACTTGTCTTAGCTCCTGCTCTATTTTTGATTAATGATGAGCTGGTAGATAAGTTAAAGGAATTTGTGAAAAAAGGTGGAACATTAATTGTTACCTTTCGTTCGGGAATAAAGAACTGGAACAATATAGTGTTTGATGAACCTCTACCGGCAAAGCTTAATGACCTGCTGGGAATAGAAGTAGTTGAATATGATTCGCTATCCTCTATGCAGAAATGTAAATTGAAGCTTATTCATCCTGAAATCGAACCTTTACAAGGAGAATGCGATACTTGGTGTGACATAATAAAATGCCGGGGAGCAGAAATTATAGGAAGATATACTCAGTCCTACTATAAGGATGAGGCCTGCGTCACCATTAACCGGTTTGGACAAGGATATGCTATTTACGTAGGTACTAATCCCTCTCCAGAAATTAAAGGAAGTATATTGAGGTGGGCTATAGAAAAATCAAGAGTAAAGTCCTCCTTTCAGGCAGATCCTGCCAATATAGAGGTAATACTTGGTAGAAAGGAAGGTAAGGATTATTTGTTTTTCCTTAATCATTCTGGCAAGTATCATCAGGTAAAACTGGATCGGATCTACCAAGAACTGCTAGAGAAGAGAGAATACTTCAAAGATTCGCTCATGACTATAGAGCCTAAAGGGGTGCGAATCCTTTGCAGAACTTAAAGTGGAAACCTTCCCAAAAGAGAAAATAATTTTTCAACACTTCTTTTTTTGGAGAGTTTCCCTTTGTCCCAGCTAATGGCCTACCTGTTTCCCATCTCTTTTCCGGCCTTATTTTTGACTTTCCACTATTTAACTATTGCACATAATGCTTCATTAACCTTAATGTCAATGGCAGATTCAAAACGCACACAGCCATCCTTTACTGCAAAAGAAACTTTTTCGTCTCCTACGGTTATTGTTTCTATCTGTTTTGTTTTGAACACACTACATGCGAAGCTGCTAAGGCAAATATGACCCCACTTTACAGTGAATCGTATCTTATTTTCTTGGATCTCAAAGGACCCCCACCCCGTGTTAAGAGACCAGAAGCAATGAAAATTATCATGATTGATTTTGGGGCTGAATCCAATATGTCCTTTTACCATGTCAAATTCAAAACCGCTTAGAGCCAGCAGGAGGGCATAAGAAGCCATAGACCTGGCATAGTTGCTGCCACACTCAAATTCATTCCAGGGATTACGCTTTTCCCCATCAAAGCGATCACGAACGGCTTTCACTATTTCTAAACCTTCGCTTATCATTCCTTCCTGTATCATATGACAAGCAGCTTGGTATTCAAAGCCATTCATCGTTTCTTCTGCATAGGGAACGGGAACAGCAGGCTTGTCCTTGGGGTATTCACAGATAATTAAGCCTGCCTCGGTATTTAAGCAGAAAACGCGGCAGGGGTTGAAAAAATCTTGCATGCTCTTCTTGAAATTATACTTAAAGATTGACCGAAGAGCCTTTTGGGTCTGATTCTTGTTATAGATTTTACCAAGACCGCTGATATTGGCATGCCACTGTGCCAGCACTTGGTCGATCCCACAACCCTCTGCTACCTGGTATTTTATCTCGTGGTGTTCACCACTCCAGTAAGCTTGTAGAGTACTACCTACCATAGAATCTCCTTCTTTGTACTCTTCAAGTATTTTTTTATCTTTTAAATCTATACGTTGGTGGTAGTATTCACCATTAAAGAGGTTTTCATCTACCCACTTTTTCCCTTTCTCAAACAAAGCTCGGTATTCTTTTGCCCTGTCAGCCTCACCAAAATGCTCTGCCATTTCAGAGCCTGCCTTAAGGGCAGCAAGATAAAATCCAGTAAGCCAAGAGTTAGGACCAAAGAGTTCCATATCAAGAGTATGGTGCTGCCTTCCCTCCAGCACCCCGTCCTTGTTTCTGTCCCATCTGTCTTTATTATTTTCTGACCAGGCAAATTCAATACATTTTTTTATCGCCTCCCAGTGGGATTTAAGCCAGGCATTGTCGCCGGATAGCTTCCAGTCACGATACGCCTTCATTACCCCACCGTATTGCCCGTCCACGCATGGCCGAAAAGCCCACCGTTCTCTGCCCAGAGGGAGCTGAAGACGAAAACTCATGCTACCATCAGGCCCTAAATTGTATTTAAAATCTGCATCCCACATAGAACGCTCGAGTTTAGGGAACAGGAAAGGTAGGGCATAGGCATAATTCCAGACATGAGTACAGCTTCCCTCACAGCAACCAGAATTGGGATGACAACCTTCCCAACCATAAAAAGTACCATCCTCCAATCTGAGGACAGTGGGACTTTTCAAAATAGAGATATTCGCAGAAATCGCATCAAGTACGGCGGGCGGCATGGTGGAGGAAAAGAGGGTATCTTTAAATCTAAGGGTTTCTCGGTAAAGCCTCTCCCAGTTATTCAGGCTGTATAAGGCACTTTCAGTTGAATCACTAAATAAGGTTTTGTAATAGTTATTCCATATCTTTGGCTTGCGATTTTCGTTCTTACAGTCACCCTCTGGATTCCAGTAATTAATGCAGTTAGGAAAGTTCCAACTTGTAATAAATCGGACGGTGCGTGTTTCGCCTGACTTAATATTGAT
>WJOQ01000229.1 GCA_009618505.1 Clostridia bacterium
CAGGCCATAGAGATAGTCGCTCAATGTAAGGAAAAACTTTACGGTGAGAGGCATAGGACTTTCTTCACAGAGGAGCAGTTAGCAAGGGATAACGAATCTATCGTCAATGAATTAGGTTGTACCTATTCGGAGGAGAAAAGAGAGGAGTTAGTTTGTTGCTGCTTTGAAGCTAAGAAAAGCTAAGATTTTATATCCTGGTAGAACTAACGGAGGCTAGTCAACGAATTGGAGAAGGAAGTCGAGGAGATAAAGGCTTTGCTCATCAGGCAGTTATGAACGGATAAAGCCCTATTAAACAGGCAAAAACAGGGTTTTGCTTCCCTGGAGAGAAAAAAGACGCTCATACAGGCTCATACAGGCGTTTTGACGATATGATATGAACTATATGACCTGGCTAAAATTAGATTAGGGAGGTGATAAGAGTGAGCGCAAAGCGAAGTCTCAGAGAGAGAAAGTTTATCAAGGCGTATGTTGAAAATGGAGGGAATGCAACGGAAGCATATTTGGCTGTGAACCCTAAAGTAAAGCGGGATTCGGCTCGTGTGCTCGGAGCTAGACTGTTAGCAAAAGTTAACGTTTCAGTCTCAGAGCTTTTAGACGGATTAGGGGTAACTGATACCTACCTGGGTAAGATACTGAAAGAAGGGCTGGAAGCGAGTAAGGTTGTGTCTGTCGTTCCTATTCCTCCAAAGCCTGGCAAAGAGGGCAGCCCTGATCTTCCTGAAGCAGGGTCAAAGAACGTGGAGTTTATAGACATACCAGACTATAACGTAAGGGTTAAATACCTAGATATGGCCTATAAGCTGAAGGGGAAGTATAAAGAGGAAGAAAAAGAGGGAGAAGGTCTGAAGTTAGAACCATTGAGGGTAATAATTAGGAGTGATGGGAAGGATAAAAAGAGAGAAGATTGAGTTGATTCAAGGTTGATTTTGGGGGTCTGAGGTCTTATAAAATAGGTCTGTTTGGTGGGAATAACCCAGGGGGATTCTCTGATAAAGGGGGATCAAGGTATAAACTATCAGGGGGGCCTCCAGGAAGCCTTAAATGAGCCTTAAATTGCGTTATTCTCTGAAGATAGTTACCAGATAAGGAGATTAGAGAATTAAGGGGGTTTATAGTTTGGGTTACGTAACTATCTATTATCGGAACTTACTAAGTAAAAAGGGGTAGTAATAAAAACTGGGACAGCGCACCACTCGAAAAATAAAATCAAGCCAGAAGCGGATTTCGGGAAAGGGTAAAAGTTTGTCACAATATAAGAAAAGGCTTAAAATGCTAGAACTAGACTCTAAGCCAGTTACAGGGAATCGTTTGGGTTACATAATAAATGTTATCGGAACATAGCATAACGTAGCTTGACAGATGTTATATTATATTGTATAATAAAAGGGTAGTCAGGAAGCAAAAAAAGGGGGTAGGTGATTATGGGAAAGCTATTATCAGTCAAAGAGGTTGCCGGTATCCTGGGACTCTCTAAGGCAGTTATCCTGCGTTATATTCGGAGTGGGGTCTTGCCTGCTATCAGACTAGAAAGGGCATATCGGGTTGATGAGAAAGACTTAAATAATTGGCTAGAGGAAAGAAAGACAGGGAAGTAATGGGAAGAATTATAAAGGCTTTGTCTGGGCTTTTAAGAGCATTATTTGACAGAGTAAATCATTGTGGTATAATGTTAGGGTTAAGAGGAAGGGAGAAGATGTCTAAGATGTTGACTTTAAGAGAAGTATCGGAAAGCCTGGGCTTGCATATAAATACCATTAGGAATTATGTAAAGCAGGGGAAGCTCAAGGCAGTCTTATTTGGTAGAGTTTACAGAGTGGAGGAAAAAGACGTTATGAGAGTGAGGAGACAGGGAGTCAAGAAATAAAATAAGAAGGGGAGGCCCAGACTGAAGAGCCTCAAAAGGAAAAAAATAGTAGAAACTGAGGGATGAATGCAACTCCTGATTATCAAAGAAAATCTTAGTAGCAGAAAGAGAGGTGATGACATTATCAGCTACGCTCTTTGAGAACTGGGAGATTCTATAGAAGATTGAAGTCAAAACAAATTAAATTAAAGGAGATAAAAATGATACGAAAGTTAGTAGTAGTACTGCTAACTGGAGTCTTCTGTCTGTTAGGAATAACTTCCGCATTAGCAGTGACGTATAATGAGGCACCAATGCTTAGAACGATGGTAGCGGCGGAAGAGCTTCCTCCCGTAGAGGAGAGGCTTCCTGAAGAGCCATTTGTTGTTGGTGACGGAGTGCAGGTACCAAAAGAAGATCTTGACTTTAAGATTGGACAATATGGGGGAACGCTAAGAATGCTCGAACCCTGGGGAAATTGGTGGCAATTTGCAACGGAGCAGCTCTTAAGTCAGCCAGGATTTGGTATACCAGATAAAGAGCCAGAAGGAGGTATTCTCAAGCGTTTCACAGCTTCACCAGATGGAAAAGTATTTACTTTCTTCCTGCGTAAAGGGTTAAAATGGTCTGATGGGGTGCTTGTTACCACTGAGGATGTACGTTTTGGGTATGAGGATGTTTTACAGAATAAGGAGATCACCCCCGTCTTTCCTCATTCGCTAACAAGCAGTGGGGAGCCAGGAAAACTGGAGATCATAGATGATTATACATTTCGCATCAAATTTGTGGAGCCCTATGGGTTATTTCCTCAGCAGCTAAGTTTTCGTTGGAGTTCCTATGAGAATGCCGGGTTGTATCCCGCGCATTATCTGAAGCGTTTCCATCCCCGTTATACTCCAATAGAAGAGTTGAGGTTGTTACTTGAGGAAGCAGGATTGCGAGATGAAGAGTGGGGCCAGTACTTTCTGAAGAACGCATGGGGTGTTCCTGGGGACCTAACACAATCAGTTATCGGCGCACCCTCTCTTTCTCCTTACATAGTTGTGGATAGACCAAGCCTGACTGTAATTATGACAGAACGGAATCCCTATTACTGGAAAGTAGATTCAGCGGGTAATCAATTGCCCTACATAGATAGAGTTAGGTGGGAGTTGGTTCCCAATGTGGAAGTCAGAAAGATGAAAATACTAACAGGAGAGGCACAATTTCTGGAGACGGGCCAACCAACAGCAGCAGAGATGTCTCTTTTCAAAGAAGGAGAGGAAAAAGGCGGTTATCATATGGTACCCCTCTTGTTTCATTGTTTTGACACCTATATGTTTAACTACGGTTATCCGGATGAAGTATGGTCTAAGATTGTAAGGGATGCTCGATTCCGTAAGGCTTTGAGTCTTGCTATAAATCGTGAGGAGATAGTTGAAACTATCTTTGGTGGATTCGCCAAACCCTCTTACACCTTCCCCGGTGAATATAACCCAACGAAAGCCAATCAGCTCTTGGGTGAGATGGGCTTAGAACGAGATGCAGAAGGTTGGTGTCTGAGACCCGATGGTAAGAGACTTGAGCTTGTTATTGAGCTTCCAACATACGGAAACGTTCCAGTGACTGAAATGATAACGGAGAGTTGGGAAAAAATAGGGATTAAGACGATAATGAAGGTACAGGGAGGGAGATTCTACTGGACACGCCTAGCGGCAGGTGAAGTGCAGATTGGTTGGAATCTTATGGATATACCTGTGATCCGCGAGAATCTCGCGATGTGGGTTGACTACAAGGTAGGAGGAGCTGGAGGAGGAATTGGATACGACGTTTGGTATAATACAGAAGGGGAAAAAGGGATAGAACCTCCTGCGGAGATAAGGAAGATTTACGAGGTAGCTTGGATGATCAGAAAAAGTTCTTCCGTAGAGGAAAGATATGAGCTATTTGAGCAAAGTGTGCGTTGGGTAAATGATGAGGTTTTCTTCATCATGCCAATAGAAGATACTCTTGCTCCTATCATAGCAGCAAAGAATCTGGGAAACGTTCCATCTAAAGGCTACTGTAAAATGGTGTTCTATGTTCCGGAACAACTCTTCTTCAAACAGTAAGCGAAACTACCGAAAGGAACTTCAGGTGTCGGCTCAAAAGAACCGGCACCTGACTCTACTTCCTGAATTAGAAGATCTGATAATGAAAGAAGGAAAGCAAGATGTTAGATTATGTCGTTCATCGCATCGTTCAGTTAATTCCCTTGCTGGCAGCTATTTCCATTATTGCTTTTATCATTGTTGAACTCCCCCCCGGTAATTACTTAAGTGTCTATATAATGCAGTTAGAACAGCAAGGTGCGGAAGTTAGCGAGGAAGAAATTCTTGGCCTAGAGAGGATGTACGGTTTGGATAAACCGGTATACATGCGGTATTTTAAGTGGGTCTGGAATATAATGCACGGTAATCTCGGTAGATCTCTTCAATGGAATAAGCCAGTAAGCGAGTTAATAGGTGAGCGAATAGCGCTAACCATGATGCTATCCATTTTCACACTGATTTTTACTTGGATGGTAGCTATCCCCATCGGAATTTATTCCGCCGTGCGTCAATATTCTGTTTTCGATTATACCTTTACTTTTTTAGGCTTCGTAGGTCTTGCCACACCCAACTTTCTCTTGGCTCTTGTGCTTATGTGGCTATCTTTTGCTTACCTTAATATTCCCATAACTGGTCTCTTCTCCCTTGAGTATGCCGACGCTGCTTGGAGCTTTGCAAGGATATGCGATTTGTTCAAGCACCTGTGGATTCCCATAATAGTGATTGGTACAGCTGGGACAGCTGGGCTTATTCGCATTATGCGAGGGTGCTTGTTAGACGAACTGCGTAAACAATACGTGATAACAGCAAGGGCCAAAGGGGTCTCAGAAATAAAGCTTTTATTTAAGTATCCAGTGCGGATAGCGATTAACCCTCTAATCAGTACCATTGGTTGGCTACTCCCCCAAATTGTCTCTGGAGCGGCTATCACAGCTATTGTTTTGAATCTACCCACTACGGGACCTTTACTTCTGGAAGCGTTGTTGTATGAGGATATGTATCTGGCAGCAAGTTTTATACTGATATTGAGTGCCTTGACCGTAACTGGGACCTTGATTTCTGATATTCTGTTGGCTTGGGTAGACCCTCGTATCAGGTATAGGAAGGTATCAAAATGAAGTTAACCGAAGATAAAAGAGAAGAATATTATATAGCTTCGCAATGGAATCTAATGTGGCGAAAGTTTAGAAAACATAAACTAGCCAAGTTAAGCGTCCTTGTACTTGGCCTTCTCTACTTTTGCGGCATATTTTCTGAATTTGTTAGCCCTTATGGCGCCACTACACGTTTCCCCAAATATATAAATGCCCCTTTACAGAGGATACATTTCTTTGATAAAGATAAAGGCTTTCAACTTCGACCGTTTGTCTATGGATGGGAGAAAAAGAGAGATCCGGGAACCTTCCGTGAGCGATTCACCATAGATAAAAAAAAAATCCCGTTTATCTCTTGACTCGAGGCGAAACTTATAAAATGTGGAATTTGTTTAAATCCAATTTACATCTCTTTGGTACAGAAAATGGCCCCATATTTCTTTTTGGAACAGATAGGATGGGTAGATGCTTATTCTCTCGGATCATGTATGCCTCCCGTATCTCGCTATCCATAGGATTAGTAGGCGTATTCTTGAGTTTCGTGCTCGGCCTGATACTGGGCGGCATCGCCGGATACTTTGGCGGGGTTGCTGACAATATTATTATGCGGGCTGTTGACCTACTCATATCCATTCCAACGCTCCCGCTCTGGATGGGTTTAGCAGCGGCAGTCCCAGTAAACTGGCCCGTAATTAAGACCTATTTTGCTATCACTATAATTCTCTCTATCTTTGGTTGGACAAGTTTGGCCCGTGTAGTTAGAGGCAAATTTTTAGCTCTGCGTGAGGAGGACTTTATCATAGCCGCCAAGATTGCCGGAGCAAGTGAGGGAAGAATAATAACAAGGCATCTTCTCCCCTCATTCTTAAGTTATCTCATAGTAAGTCTTACCCTATCCATTCCTGGCATGATCTTGGGAGAGACAGTTTTGAGCTTTCTTGGTCTGGGACTCCAACCTCCGGCAGTGAGCTGGGGTGTCTTACTCCAGGACATACAGCGTGTGGAGAATCTGGCCTTTCACCCCTGGCTCTCGATACCTTGCTTTTTTGTGATTGTTACTGTGCTTACTTTCAACTTCGTAGGCGATGGCCTGCGTGACGCCGCCGATCCGTATAAGCAGTAAGGTGCATTTACTTTTAATCTTGTAGTCAACTTTTATCAGATAAGAGGTGGACTTATGATCAATACTAAAAAAAGAGGTAATTTAAGAACAAGGAGGTAAGAAAGTGAAGGAAAAATTAATTAAACCATCGAAACAAAAGTTTTCTGTAGGCGGGCCCCAAACCGTTATTTCCTACAAACGAATGAAAGAGGTGGATATAAGAGGAATTGATGGTAGCATATACGCCTTAAATGACAAAGGACAATGGAAATGGTTTTGCACCAACCTAGTAAGAATAGTATACAGTATCGGTTCTAGGAACAACCCTTTTGATAGCATCGTTGTAAAATCAGAACTTGTAGGCTTACCCGCTGCTTACACCGACACGAAATTCGGATTTTCGGTCGATCACCGTTGGGGGGACGGCCCTACGCTTGCTAATATCTATCTCAATCCTGAAAACGGCCAGATCATAGGCTTTTTCCATCTGGAATGGACACTAAAGACAAAAGGGGGGACTTATTTCCGTTTAGGACTGGCGGTTTCTAAAGATGGGGGAAAATCATTCAATTGGTGTGGATATATAATTGAACCTGAGCTGTCCTATGAGACATGGTTTAACCATTGGCGTGGAAGAAGTCACATTGGCGGCCATAATGCCTTTTCAAATATAGGACTTGCAAATTATATCATCAAAGATGACTACTTCCACCTTTATTATACGGATACCAGAAATAAACCGGATGCCTTCATACAGGGAACAGCCGTTGCTAGGGCTAAGGTGGAAGACGTGCTCGCGGCTGCAGAAGATCTGCGAACTACGCCTTGGAATAAATACTATAATGGAGAATGGAACGAAAGCGGTATGAGCGGTAAGTTCGCTTCCCTGAATATAGAGCCTCGTGGATACTTGCATGGGGATGCGGCATATAACAGTTATCTGGATAAATATGTATTGGTGACTCAGTACGGAAAACATGCAGGTCCAGATGGAACTCCATGGGAAAGCGGAGCTGTTCTGATTTCCTTTTCAAAAGATGGTATCAACTGGAGTGATTGGCAGATTATTCATAAGGATAATCACTTACATGACTATCCGTCCATAATAAGCATGGAGGATAATAATGAAGTCATCGGGAAATCCTTCTGGGTATATTACAAGTATTGTTTTGACCATGTATTACCGAAGTGGGACTGGTATACAAACTGCTGGAACAGGGTGCTTGTGACGATGGATTGATCAATAAAAAATACGTCAAGGTCCGACAATTCCGTACATGGAGATTTTCTTGCAGATCAGCGCTGCTGGTTATCGGCATGCTAAATGGGGTCATTGAACCGTCTCCTTGCCCGTCAAGACGAGGTAGCCAGAAGGAGCGAACTATAGAAGATACTGCCAAAAACAAGTGTAGCGAGGTAGTCAAAGAAGTCAAAAAAGCCCTAGCTATTATCCTGGTGGAAGCACAAATTTTGCTAAACTATGAGATAGGACTAAGTGACTGTATCTCTCGTTACAAA
>WJOQ01000195.1 GCA_009618505.1 Clostridia bacterium
GGTTCAGGAAAAAAGCTATTCTGAGCATCTGAGAATTTTAGAGCGTTCTTTTAAACTGGCAAAAATGTTTGACACCAACATTGTACGTACTTTCTCGTTTTGGAGAAGAGGAAATTTAAGCGAAGAAATCCTGGGGGAAATTTTGCAGATGTTTGAAGTTCCTATAAAAAGAGCTGAGGAAGAAAATATTGTTTTGGCTTTAGAAAATGAGCATGAGTGTTTTATAGGAAATGGTGAGGAATCCCGGCGGTTTCTGGATCGCATCTCCTCAAAAAATGTAGGACTGATTTGGGACCCCGGCAATGCATATTTTTTGGGAGAAGTTCCCTATCCTGATGGTTACGAGCTCATTAAAGATCGGATAGTTCATGTTCATGTTAAAGATGCCGGAAAAGATAAGAATGGCAAGCCCATTTGGCTACCGGTAGGCAGAGGAGAAATTAATTTTAAAGGACAGCTTCAAGCTTTACGGGAGGATAATTTTTCGGGAGTTATCTCCCTGGAGACACATTATGTTCCTAAAGGCGGCTCTCAAGAGGAGGGAACCCGAGAATCATTTTCCGGTATGAAGTCTATCTTGCAATCGCTGGGGATTGAAACAGGATAATACGGATTACCAGCAGAAGGAAAAACTGGCTATGCTGAAGTGTCCAAAATTTTAAGGTAGAACAACTTAAACGCATTCCACCCATTCATCCCGTAGCATTATTACAACCTACCTGGAGTATACTTGAGCGTAGTATTGAAAATGAACTGCCTAGCTACTGTAGCTAACAATATTGGAGTGGTTGTATATAGCAACTCACTTTCAGATTATGCTCAAATTAAGGTACAAGGAGATAGAGCTGGTGGATGAGGAATTTCTAGGCACTAATTGGCTGCTGGATACACCTGAGGGGGTAAGATTATACCAGGATGTGGCAGTTCCATTTAGAGAAAGAGTTGGGATTGTTGATGTACATACGCATCATAATTTAAGACAAATCGTAGAAAATAAGCCTTTCCCCAATATCTGGAGAGCTGAAGTTCTTGAGGAAAGAAAAGAATACGCAAATTGCGATCATTACATCATCCAATTAGCGGCCAAATCTCTCCACTTTTCTCAAGCCCTTGCAAGGGACTCCAATATCTCAGATTATGATAAGTGGATGGCCCTAAGTAAAGTTTTCCCCGACCTTGAGGGAAATCATGTTCATCAGTGGCTCCACCTCGACTTAAAAAGAGTATTTGGGATTGAAGATCTATTAAGTGCCAGGACAGGGCAGAAGATATGGAAAGCTGCAATCAAGTGTTTAAAGCAAAAGGAAATGCTGCCGCAGGCGATACTTAAAACAGCGGGAGCAAGAATTATCTGTACGACCGATGATCCGGCAGATGATTTAACTTATCATAACACGGCCAAAAACATAGATGGCATTACTTTTCTGCCTACTTTTAGGCCGGATGCTTATTACAACGTCTTTGATAGAAGTTGGAGGTTAAAGATTGAAAAGATTTGCCAGTTATCCGGCCAGGATACAACTCTCAAAGGTCTGGTTGAGGCCCTAAAAATAAGACACACCTTTTTTGCCAAAATGGGAGCAAGGGCTAGCGATCATGGCTTGCTGGAACCTTATGGTTTAGAAGTTAGCCAGAGAAGAGCTGAGCGAATTTTCAGGCAAGTTTATGAGGGAAAAGAAAAATTTGCTACAAAATCTCCTGAAACGAAAGAGTTCATCTCATATATGATGCACAAGTTTTGTGAAATGAATCAAGAAAAAGGTATGGTCACTCAAATACATTATGGTGCTGTTAGAAATGCAAATGAGCATTTGCTCCGAAACTGGGGAGTCGATGTTGGGGGTGATGTTGCAGGGGAGAATGTCAATATTGTTGAAAATCTAAAGCCTTTACTGTCCAGATTTTTTAGCGGGAAAAGTGATAGTCAAGCTCACCTGGTGCTCTATCCGATGAACCAAATATTCACCCATACTAACTTAGCACTAGAAAGAGCATTTCCCAATGTTCATTCCGGATTTCCCTGGTGGCATAATGATGCTCCTTATGTGATGGAGCACTATCTACTTCACATGGCAGGATCCTGCCTACTTACCTCCAGTGCAGGTCCTGTCGGTGATGGAAGAAAGATTCTCTCGGAAGGAAGCAGATTTGAAGTTTTTGATAGAATAATTTGCAAAGCAGTCGGGAAACTTATCTCAACCGGACAGATCTCATATGATGGCGGGGTAAGAGCAGTAAAGAAATTGATGTATGAGAATCAGGTAAGATTTTTTAATTTAAGAGAAGTACTTGGTAGATAAAAAGGAGCTTAACTCAAGTCCTTTTCTAGGATATAAATAAGCAAGGAGGAAATTATATGAAAAGAATAAAAATCACTTTAATTGGAGGCGGGAGTCTTGAATGGACTCCTAAACTTCTGGCAGACCTTGCATTAACCGATGAGCTCAAGGGAAGCCATATCTGTCTTCATGATATAGACAAGGAAGCATTAAGTCTTATGCACCGTTTAGGCAAGAAAATAATTAAACAGGCAGGGAACGATTCTCATCTTAGCAGTACTACTTCACTGGAGGAGGCGCTGGAGGATACAGATTACGTCGTCCTGTCTATTTCTGCTGGTGGACTGGCTACCATGCGGTATGATTTAGAGATACCTTTAAAATACGGCGTTTATCAATCGGTGGGAGACACAGTAGGCCCAGGAGGACTGAGCAGGGCGCTAAGAAGTATTCCAGTCGTGGTGCGGATCGCAAAAAAAATGGAAAGCTTGTGTCCGGATGCTTGGCTCATCAATTACACAAACCCCATGAGCACTCTCTGTCGAGCAATCAACAAAACAACACGCATCAAGACTGTGGGTCTTTGTCATGAACTTCTTTTTGTTCTGCGAACGCTCAAAAGAATTTTTAAAGTGAAAGAAGATCCGGATATCCATGTAAAAACAGCAGGAATAAACCATTTTACCTGGATCCTCGAGCTGGAGATAAAAGATAAGGATGGGTTTCCCCTTTTAAAGGAATACATCGAACGAGAGCAGGAAAAATTAAAAAAACAGGTCAATAGTTTGGACTGGAAAAGTCTGAATCCGTTTAAAGATAATAATCTTTTGAAATTTGAGCTGTTCAAAACCTATGGATTCCTTCCTGCCGAGGGAGATAGACACGTAGCTGAATTTTTCCCTTGCTTCTTAACCGAAAAAACTTCTGCTGGAAAAAAGTATGGAATAAAGCTTACCAGAATCGAGGATAGGTTAGAAAGGATTGAAAGGGGAAGAGCAGAAGTTCAATCTATGATAGATGGAAACCAATCAATAAGCCTAGAGTGCTCGGGGGAGAAGGCATGTGATATCATCTCTGCCATTGCTATTGGGAAAGATAGTACATTGATGATGAACTTACCCAATCGAGGACAAATTGCCAATCTTCCATCAGAGGTAATAGTGGAGACTGCAGGTTTAGTAAATGCAAATGGAGTGCATCCTGTTTCAGTAGGAGAGATGCCTCCTGGGATACTTGGGTTAACGTTAGAACACATAACAAATCAGGAGATGATTGTTGAGGCCGCTTTGACTGGCAACAAAAAGTTGGCCCTACAGGCCTTAGTCAATGACCCCTTAGTTAAAAATTGTCAGGATGCTGCCAAGATGCTTGATGAGCTCCTGCAAGCAAATGCTGATTATTTACCCCAATTCCGGCTTTGAGGAGAAGAAAAGATGAAAATAAGCGTATTTACGGTCATTACTCCGGAATTCACGCCCGAAGAGGTAGTGAAAAGATTAGCCCATCTTAGATATGAGGCAGTTGAGTGGAGAGTAGTGACAGTTTTAAAAGAAAATGAACAGGAAACTTCTTTCTGGAAAGGTAATAAATGCACTCTTTCTCTTGAAACTCTGGAAGAAAAAGCAGATTATATCAAAGGGATAACAGAAGCAGTCGGGCTAGAAATCTGCAACCTGGCTACCTATTTAAAGCCGAATGAATTTGGAAAAATAGAAAAAGCGATGCAAGCAGCTAAAATTATGGAATGTCCTCAGATAAGGATAAACGCTCCCTCTTATGAGCCAGGAAACAGCTATAATAGTCTGTTTCAAGAGACACGAAAAAACTTAGAAAAAGTCGAAAAAATTGCCTCTAAATATGGTATAAAGGCTCTTTTAGAACTGCATATGGGAAATATTATACCCAGTGCTTCTGCGGCTCGCCGTCTTATCTCCTCCTTTGATCCTAGATATATTGGACTCATTTACGATCCGGGAAATATGATCCAGGAAGGATATGAAAATTGGCACATGGGAACGGAGCTTCTGGGAGAATATTTAGCCCACGTTCACGTTAAGAATTCCAAGTGGATGATTGAAAAGAAAAACGAAAAGGGGGTTTTCTTCTGGGGGCCTACTTGGGCTCGGTTAAAGGAAGGAATTGTTGACTGGGAAGAGGTTATGAATGGCCTCAAGGCGGTAGGTTACAAGGGATATCTTTCTCTTGAGGATTTCTCAGATATTCCGACTGAGAAGAAATTAAACCAGGATATAGAATATCTTAAAAGTCTTAAGTAATGGAAGATCACCACCATGGTCGACTTCCTTCTCCCTACCTTATCGCATTTGTCCTCTTCTGTATAACAGCATGTCACCGGCTAGTTTCTTCCTACCAAAAGTCCTTGTTCAACAATTAGGAGCTTTTATGCAAAAATCTAAGAAAGACACCCTACTTTTACTTTCCCTAGCTCACGGTTCCAACGATATATGCTGGATGATGGTTCCTCTTCTCCTGCCTCTGATTAGAAGAGAGCTTCATCTTACTTATACACAGAGCGGCCTGCTCCTTAGCTGTTTCTCTGTTGCTTTTTCAGTCTTTTCTATCCTAAGTGGCCATTTAGGAGATATATACAAAGCCAGGAGAGTTCTTTCTTTTGGCTTCCTCTTCACGGCAGCTATATTCCCTCTATTACTTCTTAGCCAGTCCTACTTTCAGATAATAGCAGTTCTGGTCCTGGCGGCTATCGGAGTGAGTGTTTTTCACCCGGTAGGAACAGCTTTAGTAAGTCGGAACTGGCAAAAGGGCATCTCTTTTGGGTTTTTTGAAGCAACAGGTTGTCTGGGAATCCTAATTATGACTCTCTTGTTCAGTTCCCTGGTAACTTCCTTGGGATGGCGGTTAACCTCCTTAATTTTAGCTGCTCCGAGCTTGCCCATCGGTTTAGCTTTCCTAGTTTCTCACCTGAATCTGGAACATTCAGATTTAATGGCTCGGCCAAAGGTTGTTCCTGCAAAATCAAAATCTCTTGGCCTTTTCTATTTTGCTCGGATGGCTCAGATATTTGGAGGTGTAGCTATTGGATTTTTCTTACCTCTATTTGCTGTAGATGTAGGAGGGTTCGCCCCCGAGAAAGCTTCTTTTTTCCCGCTCTTCACTTGGCTAGGAGCCGTACCCGGAATGTTAGTATGTGGTGCACTCTCTGATCACTATTCTCCGCTGAAGATAATTTTTGTCCTGGTTTTAATTAATATACTCACAATTTTTGCTGTCACTTTACCCCTTCCTCTCCTGGCAATCTTTGTTCTTCTTACAGCGTTAGGTTTTTCTGGCTCAGGAACCTGGCCTGCTCAGAATGTATGGCTGAGTCGAGTCACCTCTGAGAAAACTCGAGGAAGAACATTTGGCCGGCTGATTAGCTTAGTCAACCTAGCTCAGGCTTTTTCACCTCTTCTTTTTGGTTTCCTTGCTGATAAGTGGGGGCTTATTAGTGCTTTCCGATGGGCTATTCTGCCCATAGCAGTAGGGGCTCTGTGTTTAGGTAGGTTAATGAGCAAAGAATAGTACGACTCTGTACTCCACCTGGAGTCGTGCATAAACGAAGTAGTCCCGTTATTTTAGATTATCAGAAATTGTGCCTTTAAGAGAAGGAGGCAGATATGAACAAAGAAAGAATAGCAAGGATCGATAACAATGAAGAAGTAAAGGAGTTGCTTCTACCTCATTGTCGCCTGAAATATGGAGATAAAATGCCCTGCATGCGTCTAATGAGCTCCCATACTAAGCTGTTATATGGAGGAATAGGAATCCATATTTTAAATGTTATAATAGGATTGTCCATAATTTAACCCAAAGAGAGAATTGTTTAGGTTAACCTTGCAGGATGATACAAATCGCAAAAATAGAGTTAACCGTACAGGGTTTGACTTTTCGCCATAGTAACAACTTTTCTTTGATTTTAAACACTCCGCTCTACTGATTATTGAATCTGTAATGATGTGATTCCGCTCTGCACAGAGAATCTTTCTAATCCCACTTAATTGTAGTAAATAACCTTATTTTACCTCCCAAAATAAACGCCATTTCGATATCTCCGGTTCTCCAAATCCTCTTAAATAATTCGTGTCAAGCCGTTGGATCAGAGAACTCTGAAAAACTCCAATTTTGTCATTGCGGCAAAGCGAAGCAATCTCTTTTTAAAATTGCCAAATCTGCTCTGAGTCTGGTTTTGAGATTGCTTCAGGACTTCGTCCTTCCATTAGACTATTTTATTGAAAATATGGTACAATGGGACACTCGTTCCTTGAGTAAATTTACCGAATAGAGAGCTGAATAAGTCTAAGGCCGTTCAAAAGTAGAACTTATATTGCGAATAAGACCCAGCTCTCTATGATGATTAAAGCTATATAGTGTTACCATCGCATAAAAGCGATTATTAATGGAGTAAGCTCATATCATCATTTATTCGGTACAAAGAAAGAAAGGAGTCCCATTATGTTAAAGAACACTTTTTTCGTAGGAATTGATATTGCTTGTGATGATTTTGCGGCAAGCATATATCAATCCCCTGAAAAACCAATAACTACCAAGGAAGCTATTAGAAACAATCCAGAGGGTTTTGCCATGTTAGTCTCATGGCTTAAAGAGCATCATATTGACTCTACAAATTCTATTATCTCAATGGAAGCAACCGGTGTTTATAGTGAAGCCATCGCTCACTATTTAGTAAGCCAAGGCTTTAGAGTAAGCCTTGAGCCTCCTCTTAAAGTGAAACGTGCCTTTGATCCAGTTGGTCATAAGACAGATCCTGTTGACAGTAGACAAATAGCTGAATATGCCTATAGATACAGTGATGAGCTTAAATTCTGGCAGCCCAGAGAAGATATCATCGAGAAAATCAAGCAACTCTTAACAGCCAGGGAGCAATTCACAAAGCAAAGTACTGCTATTCAGAATGCCATAACATCTTACCAAAGACATGTTGTCCAAGTGCCTTTAATCGTAAAGGCCCATCACCAGACTCTAAAAGGACTCAAGAAACATATTGCTGAGATTGACAAAGAGCTAAATCGGCTTATACGTCAAAATCCAACAATTTCTCAAATGACTCACCAGCTAAAGAGTATTCCGGGTGTTGGATTATTGTTAGCCTCTGACTTAATAGCAATCACTGGTGCCTTCAATGATATATCTAGCTATAAAACTCTATCCGCCTTCTTAGGTATATGCCCTTATCAACATAGAAGCGGAAAATCAATTCATAAAGCTGCTCATATACGTAACTTTGGACCAACATATGCCCGTAAGCTACTTATGCTTGCTGCCCGCTCTGTTGCTACTCA
>WJOQ01000372.1 GCA_009618505.1 Clostridia bacterium
CCTGCCTTCAGTTTGTGAGTTTAATCTCAAAGAAGGCCATCCTAAGTTGACCCTGCTCGGCGAATGCCTAGGAGAGAATATGGAAAATATGACTGCAAAAAAAGCAGCCGAAAAGGTAGTTACGACTATTAGGAATTTCGTCCACCAACTCGCTCTACTACAAGACTTGAAGATAGAGAAGATAAAAGAACGAACAATTGAGGATTTTGCTCAAGAAATTATGCAAGACAAGAGGAAACTGGCCAGCAATCCGCGCCAGGCTACTCTAGAAAATGTAATAGGAATGTATAAAAAAGCACTTAGTTGATAGTTCGTAGTTCATTGATAGAAACAACGATAAGATGGTGAGTAGCGAGTAATTAATTGGTGAGTGGTGCCCTCTTCCCTTCTTGTGTTCATTGTTCGTAGTTCATTGTTCACTGACCTACTAGCCCGTTAACTAACTGGTTCACTGTTCGTTCTTTCTATCGATGAACTATGATTTTGTGTTTTTTCTTATTCTTTTTCGATGAACTATGAACTAATTAAGAGAGGGATGGGGTGAGGGGAAACGAGTATCTGATATCGAGCATCGAGTAATAAAGAGAGGGGAGAAAATAGAAATGTGCGGAATTGTAGGTTATATAGGCAGCAAGTTCGTGGACTCTCTACTCATAGCCGGTTTAGAAAGATTAGAATACAGAGGCTATGATTCTGCAGGGATTGCTACTCTCAACAAAGGAAAATTAGAGATAAAGAAACAGGCTGGTAAGATTCAGCTCTTAAAGTAAATACTGAAAGAAGAGCCTCTGGGAGGAGAGCTGGGAATTGGGCATACTCGCTGGGCTACTCATGGAGAACCTACTAACAAAAACGCCCACCCTCACACTGACTGCTACAATGACCTGGCAATAGTACATAATGGAATTATTGAGAATTATGAGGAACTGCGAGAGAAGCTAATCCAGGAAGGACATACTCTCACCACAGACACAGATACAGAAATTATTGCCCACCTGGTAGAAAAATACCTGAAGAATGATCTTCTTTCAGCAGTTCAAAAAACTCTAAAATTACTAAGGGGAAGCTACGCTCTGGCTATAATAAGCAGAAAAGATCCTGATAAAATAATTATTTCTAGATGGGAGAGTCCTTTGATAATCGGGGTCGGTAAAGGAGAAAACTTCCTGGCTTCAGATGTTTCAGCCATACTAAACCTAACCTCAAAAATGATATTTTTAGAAGACGGACAGGTCGGATCAATAACCAAAAATCAGATAGAAATATACGACCGGCAAGGTAGCCCAATAAAAAAAATAGTCAGGCAATTAAAATGGCAAGTCTTGCGTGGTCCTAAAAAAGACGGCTACCGCCATTTTATGCTCAAGGAAATCCATGAACAGCCTGCTATTATTCGAGATGTTTTGCAACGAAGAACTTCCCGAAATCGACAACAGATTTATTTTGAGAATATCAATATCAGTCATAAGAAACTGGCTAAGATCAATCGTATTATTATTCAGGCTTGTGGTACCTCCTGGCATGCAGGATTAGTAGGTAAATACCTTTTTGAAAATCACTTACGCGTTCATACAGAAGTAGATATTTCCTCTGAATTCAGATATCGTAACCCGGTAGCAGGAGGAGATACCTTAGTTATGGCTATTTCCCAGTCAGGAGAGACTGCCGATACTCTAGCCGGGATATGAATGAGCTCCTCGATAATCAAAAGAGCATCTACGAATGTGCTGACCAATACTATCAGGGAAGAATTCTCCCCTATTTTGGCTGCCCTTCCCCTACAGCTCTTAGCCTACCACATTGCCATAAAAAGAGGTTGTCATGTAGACCAACCCAGAAATCTGGCCAAAAGCGTCACCGTAGAGTAGATATGGGTTCTCTTGCCTGAAACCTCATTTTCTTTCCTTCTTTTGCAATGATTATATATCTCCGCCACGATTCATCGTCCCTGGGCAAAGGCTCAGAATCATTAAAACTGCTAAAATATAAATGGGGTCCGCGAGACTCTTTACGCATTCTTGCTGCGCCGATGACCATCTGACCTACTCTTAACATATTAAGGGTCTCCATGCTAAAAACAGGACTTTCTCCCTCACTGTATAAGCCTTCTTTTTCTAATTTGCCTAGCCTCTTTATTCCTTCTTTCAAACCCTCTTCTGTCCTCACTATACTAACGAAACTCGAAGTTATTTCCTGAATTTCTTCTCGCACTAAAGAGGCACTTTTCCCCTTTCTCTTCTCTTTCAATTTCCTTATTCTATTCTCCATGTCTTTTATGGACGAGGAATCTATATCAAGAAAGTTTTTCATTCTCTGTGCTTCTTTTAAAGCACAATCTCCGGCAATTTTGCCAAATACCTGCGAGTCTAATAAAGCATTTCCTCCTGGCCTATTTGCTCCATGTTGTCCTCCAGCACATTCTCCTGCTGCATATAATCCTTTAAGCGTTGTTTGTCCTTCTTTTCCTATTTTCACTCCTCCCTGAAAGTGCTGAGCAGCCGGAGCTATTTCTATCTTGTCTCCTTTTATTAAATCTATCCCTCTTTCTTGAAGCCAGGATACTGCCTGTGGATTTATCTTTTCTAATCTCAATAAGGGGCTGCTCTTAAGTCTCTTTTTCTTTAATAAATTAACTCCCTTTACCCCTTTATACCAATTCGTTATCTCGCTCAACTTCTCCCATTTTAAAGCTTCTGGATTACGGCTATAATCCAGATAAACCTTTTTACCTTTTCTTAATTCCTTGAAAACAGCAATATCTATCAAATGGGATTTGTGCTCAAAAGATACTGGCCAGCTTGCCCCTTTTTGAAAAAGAGTAAGATAGACTTCCTTTGAGCTAGCTTTTTGAGGAAAATAGTCGGCAAGAAACTCTTTTCCCTGGTCATTGATTAGTCTGGGTAGAGCTCGCATCATACTCCCAGAACAGGCCAGTTTTGTCTTTACCGAGGAAAGTCCTATCTGGATAAATTCCATATTAGCTAGCTCTGCTCCGGCTCGATAAGCCATAACATAACCGTCACCAGTCATACCATCAGGATAGACATTAATTTCAAAGACCTCTCCCGCTCCTCCTGTGGCCAGAATAATAGTCTTAGCTTTAAATAAGATTAAGTTATCTTTTATATCTAAGCCAAATGCCCCTATTACTCTATCCATAGAAGAAGAGATGATTAAATCAACGAGCATGATATCTTCTAATATCTTAACCGGCCTAGTCCTTATTCTTTCTATTAGAGCCTCTTCAATATGGTTGGCTGTGTAAGGACCAGTGTAGCAGGCTCGGGCATACTGGGAGCCATCGGTAACGAACTGCTCTGGCCTACCTTCTTTCTTCACCCAGGGAACTCCTAAACTGTCCAGATACTCAAAAGCCTCCCCAGAACTCTTAGCCAGAATTTGGGCAAGATCTTCATCAGAAACATATCCTCCTATCCTGTAGATATCATTAGCATGATACCTCCAATTATCCTCACCCTGTGGCTCGGTAAAGGGTAAAGTGGCATGAAAAGCCATCCTATCAGAACAGGCAGTTGCCGTCACTCCGCTTTTACCCAACTTTCCCTTAGTGACTAAGATAACTCTTGCGGAAGGCTCTTTTTCCACTATGGCTAAAGCTGCTCTTAAGGCTGCTCCCCCTCCCCCAATTACCAATACATCACAACTGTATTCCTGCATTTTTTTCCCTTTTTTCCTTTTTTATGACGGTATAAGCACTGCCTTCACCGCTTTGCGAACATCTACTATCTTTAGCGCTTCTGTAGCTTCTTCTAATTTAAACCTGTGGGTTATTAGCTTTTCAAAAGGATATTTCTTACTTAAAACTAACTTTACCGCTTGATAAAGATGGGCTGTATCGCTGACCCATACTCCCTGGATTCTTACGTTCTTTCGTGCTACATCCTCGTAAAAATTAATGGAAATACTTCCAATAGGAGTAGCTACTCCAGGAAGGGTATAGGTGCATCCCGCAGCGGTCATCTTTAATCCTTCTTTAATAGCATAGGGAGACCCAGTGCAATCAATAACTGCATCTGCCCCCGCTCCCTTAGTCTCTTCTTCAATATAAGATAATCTCTCTTCAAAGGAAGTCTCATTAATATTTAATGTCTTTGTGGCTCCGAATTCCAAGCAGAGTTCTAATCTCTCTTTATCTTCCTCAGTGCCTATGACTATTATTTTATCTGCTCCCCTCTCCCGGGCAAAGGCAAGGGCAAATATACCCATAGGCCCGGGACCCTGAATGATGACTGTATCTCCCTCTGATATATTACATAACTCAATGGTGTGAGCAGTAGTAGCCCCAGAGCAGGAGGCAGGAGATAAGACTACTGGATCAATCTTCTCCTCTATTTTAACAATTCTCGTTTTTTCAAGCAAGATTAAATGAGTAGCGTACGAGCCATCCCTGATAATTCCATAAACTTGTCTCTTCGGACATAGAGAAGGCTCTTTTTTTACCACGCAAAAATAGCAATTCCCACAGGTAACACCTCTATCCCAGATAACAAAATCTCCTGGTTTAATCTTATCTGCAAAAATATCCTTCTTTTCTCCCTTCACCTCCTCTACTACTCCTACTCCTTCGTGTCCTAAAATAAGAGGAAGGGGAGTGCGAGGGTCCTTTCCCTTCCACATATGAACATCAGAACCACACACTCCGGACGCAGTTATCCTTACCAGGATCTCCCCATCCTTCAATGA
Source organism: Clostridia bacterium (assembly GCA_009618505.1). The sequence goes on from WJOQ01000372.1 coordinate 4,705, forward strand.
AGTTAATTCACGCTCCTCAGTGACTAAAGGTTGATTAAACTCTTTTAAAACGGCAGCTTTTATCTTCATACTTAATATCCTGTTTCTTAGACTTCAACCATCTTTATATTTTCCTTTGGGCAAACCTCAACACACAATCCACAGCCATCACATTTTTCATTGTCAATCCTATATTTTCCTTCTATCCTCTCTATAGCTGAATAAATACAAATCCTTTCGCATACTCCACAGCCGAGGCCACAACCGCAGGCTAAACAACGCCTGGCCTCTTCAATAGCCTCTTTTCCCTCTAATCCCCTCTCTATCTCCCTGAAAGTACTGCGCCTCTTCTTTATAGATAAGGTGGATATCTCTACCCGAGTTTTCTGCTCTACAAAGCACTTTTCTTTCAACACCTTTTCAACCGAGACAACCTCCTCTCCTTTCCCATTCTCTTTAAGTGGCTCACCTTTAAGATATCGATGGACGGATATGGCTGCTTTTTTGCCTGCCGCAATGGCCTCGATTATACTGGATGATCCTTTAACTACATCGCCAGCAGCAAAAATACCCGCTTGACTGGTGGCATAAGTGGTAGGATTGACCACTATAGTATTATCTTCAGCAATCTTTAGCTCTCCTTTCTCATTTAAAAAGGATAAATCTGGAGATTGACCAATAGCCACAATTAACGTATCTATTTCCAAGGAAAACTCAGAGGCATAAATTGATAAAGGTTTTCTTCTACCCCCTGTATCCATTCCGTCTAGAACTAAAGGAATACACTTCACGCCGCTAACTTTCCCATTTTTCTCCATAATCTTAGTAGGAAGAGTTAAATAGAGAATCTTCACTCCTTCTTCTTCTGCCTTCTCAATTTCTTCTAGGATTGCTGGCATTTCTTCTTTAGTTCTTCGATAAATTAAATATGCTTTTTCTGCTCCCAATCTAATACTAGAGCGGGCAGCATCAACGGCGGTATTTCCTCCTCCTATAATGGCTACCCTCTTTCCTATTTCTACCTTTTTGCCTAAATTTACTCTCTTCAAGAAAGATAGTCCGTCTATCACTCCTTCTAGGCTCTCCCCTGGGATATTTAATTTCTTGCTTCTATGAGCACCTATGGCTATAAATATTGCCTCATAACCTATTTCTTCTAAATCGTCCAATGTCAAATCTTTACCAATGGTAGTATTTAGGTTAATTTTCACACCTTGCTCTTCAATTTCCCTAATCTCTTTCTCCACCAATTCGTTTGGCAGACGATAGTCAGGAATTCCTAAGGTGAGCATTCCTCCTGCTTTGGATGAAGATTCAAAGACAGTCACTTTGTATCCTAATTTGGTTAATTCGCAGGCACAGGTTAGCCCTGCTGGACCAGCTCCAATAATAGCTACCTTGAACTGGGAGCTATTCATTGGGAGTGGGGGGTTGGGAACTGACAAATTAGACTCGGCATCTTTCTTCATTTGCCAGTCAGCAACAAACCTTTTTAAAGCATTAATAGCAATTGGCTCATCAACTTTTCCTCGGATACACTTTTCTTCACAGGGACGAGGACATATGCGGGAAAGAACCAAAGGAAAAGGGACTTTTTCTTTAATTAAGTCAAAAGCTTGTTGAAGTTTACCTTGAGAGATTAAGGCGATATATCCCTGTATGTCAATGCCCGCCGGGCAGGCAGCCTGACAAGGAGAGCTCAAGTTGTCGTTAATCTGCGCCTTCAAATAATGCTCTCTTCTAATCTCGTCCGTTCCTTTTATTTTTGAAGAGAGCTTCCCTCTAAAATCTTCAATTCTTTGATGACCCTTTCTATTCATATACTCTTTTAGCCCTTGAGCAAACTCGGCAATGACCCCATATCCGTCTAAAACTATAGCTGTAACTGTTTGTACAGTGGTAGCTCCGGCTAATAAGTATTTTATTATATCTTCAGCTCTAGATACCCCACCACTTCCACTTATGTCTATTTTAACCTGAGGAAAAATCTCACTCATCCAACGTAAAGATTGATGGATAGCCCAGGGGCCTCCATATCCGGCATATCCCTGATGCATAATTGGTCCTTCTTCTTCTATATCTATATCTATGCCTGTTAAACGATTAAAAAGAGTAATCCCATTTGCTCCTATAGACTCAATCTCTTTGATAATTTGCACTGGAGAGGTCAACTGTGAGCTGATTTTAGCAATAATAGGTAGAGAGACATTTTCTCTTACCAGTCTTACAGTATTCAATATACCTTTTTCTACTTCCTTGCCTCTAAAGATTATTGAACTATGGGGACAGGAAAGATTAATTTCTAGAGCATCAACTCCTGCTTCCTCTAGCCTTTTAGCATAGGATATCCATCCCTCTTTGCTAATACAATTAATGCTGGCGATAACAGGTATATTTAACTCCTTCTTTGCCCTGGATACTTCTTCAGCATAACGCTCAAGTCCCCACTCGCTTCCCTGTTCATAAGAATAAAGAGAAAAACTATTCTTGCTCTTATTATTGTTTAATCCTTCCCTATACCTGATCAACTTGAATCTTGGCGTAGGAGAAATTCGGGATATTTCGTCTTCAAACAAGGATTTCATCACCACCGCTCCAGCACCATTATCCTGGGCCTTTTTCATTCTCTCCACTGTTTCTGTAATCCCTGCCGAGCCAGCAATAATGGGAGACCTTAGCTCTAAGCCAACATAAGTTGTTGTTAAGTTCGACAATGGAATTTACCTCCAGAAAGTAAATTATAACCGGGAGATATTACTCATATTTTAGGAATATTGACATAGATAGAGACCTCTGAAAAACAGCTCTATTCTTAGATTGTATTCTCAAATGGAAGTTTTTTGGAGAAAATAGTTTAAGGATGAGTAATTTCTTCTTGA
>WJOQ01000089.1 GCA_009618505.1 Clostridia bacterium
AAGAGATAAAGAAAGGTCTGGAGAAGCCCTCTTTGCTGTTATTAAAGACCGTATAGCGAGTAGTCAGCAATCAACACTGAATAGTTAGTGTATAGTAAAAAACGTAGGATTGTAGTGCAAAGTTAAAGAGTTTTGAGGAAGGTCCCCTCTCCCTTACGGGGAGGGGAAGTAACGAGAGTCTGAACCCTCTCTCCTAAGGGGAGAGGGATAGGGTGAGGGGGCACGACATACTATATTATGTTTACAGGATTGGTGGAAGAGACAGGGATAATAAAAAGAGTTCATACTACTCCCTGTTATAGTCTGGAGATAATGGCTCAGAAAGTACGGGAAGGGATGGAGCCGTCTCATAGTATAGCTGTAAATGGGGTTTGTCTGACAGTAACAAGTGTGAGCAAGAATATCTTCAGTGTTGAAGTAATACCTCAAACTTTGCAAAAGACTAATCTATCTTATATAAGAGAAGGGGAAAAGGTCAATCTGGAGAGGGCTCTTCTTTCCACAGGCAGATTAGGAGGGCATATGGTAACGGGTGATATAGATGGAGTAGGAAGGGTAGCTGAAGTACTCAAAAGAAAAGAAGAAGTAGTTATGCAAATTGAGCCACCCCTTTCTTTGATGAAATATATAGTAGAGCAGGGTCGTATTACTCTAGAGGGAGTAAGCTTAACTGTTGCCAGTTGCAGCGAGACTGATTTCAGAGTCTGCCTAATTCCTTTTACTCTTAATAATACTACTCTTGGTTTAAAGAAAAAAGATGATTTAGTTAATCTGGAAGCAGACATAATTTCTAAATATATGGATAAGTTGATTCATAATTTCCATCCGCATAAGTCAAGAATTAATAAAGAATTTTTAAAAAGAGTGGGGTATTAAATGGAGTTTAATAGAATAGAGGAAATTCTGGAGGAGTTTAAGAAAGGGAGAATGGTCATTGTTCTGGATGACAAGGAAAGAGAAAATGAGGGTGACCTTATTGCTCCTGCTTCTCTAGTTACTCCCCAGGTGGTAAACTTTATGGCTAAATATGGAAGAGGTCTCATCTGTGTTCCTATAACCTTAAGGAGAGCTAAGCAGTTGGGACTGGAACCTATGGTAGAGGAGAATACCTCTTTGAAGGGAACTCCCTACACTATCTCTGTCGATGCCAGGCATAACACCACCACAGGGATATCTGCTTTTGATAGAGCCGAGACGATAAAGGTTCTTGTTGATACTAAAGCAAAAAAGGAAGACTTAGCCAGACCAGGTCATATCTTTCCTTTGATTGGCAGCGAGGGGGGAGTTTTAGTGCGGGCCGGTCATACCGAGGCAGCAATAGACTTAGCCAGATTAGCCGGACTTTATCCTGTTGGTGTTCTTTGTGAAATTATGGGAGAAGATGGTCGGATGGCCCGACTTCCTCAGCTTTTATCTTTTGCTAGGGAACATAATTTAAAGGTGTGTAGCGTAGCTGATATCATAAGTTATCGCTGGAAAAAAGAAAAGCTTGTTACGCGAGAGGCTACTACTCGTCTGCCTACCTCCTACGGGGATTTCAAATTAATTGCCTATAGAACTATTCTTGAGGATAGAGTTGACCTTGCCCTGGTAAAGGGGCAGGTTAGAAACAAAGAAAATGTATTAGTACGTGTACATTCTCGCTGTCTTACCGGCGATACTTTTGATTCCTTACGTTGTGATTGTGGGGAACAGTTGAGGAGAGCTTTAAAGAAAATAGGAGAGTCTGAGTGTGGGGTGTTACTCTATTTGAATCAAGAAGGACGCGGAATAGGGCTCTTAAATAAGCTTAGAGCTTATCAGTTTCAGGACAAGGGAATGGATACAGTGGAAGCGAATGAGAAGCTAGGTTTTGAATCAGACCTTCGAACATATGGAATTGGAGCTCAGATTCTAGCTGATTTAGGGCTTCACAAGATTAGACTTTTGACCAATAATCCACGCAAAATTGTTGGATTAAAGGGATATAGCCTGGAGGTTACCGAGCGTATCCCTTTAGAAATAGAACCTAATGAAATCAACAAGCTTTATTTGAAGACCAAACAAAAAAAAACT
>WJOQ01000291.1 GCA_009618505.1 Clostridia bacterium
TATATATAAAGGTAAGTAGAGTAAGAGACCAAAAGGAGGGAGGTGAGTGACGAGACCATATAAATCTAGCTGCAGATACAATTTTGAAGGTTAAGATTTGACAGAACCATAAATAATAGAGGAGGAAATGGAGATGTTACGTAAAGTAAAGAGGATGAAGATGTGGCATGCTGTGACTACAGTTTTGCTCATCATTACTTTTATGCTTTTAGCCAGTGCCTTAGTTTATACAGCAGCTGCACCGAAAGGAAAAGTATCGATAGCTTACGCTTGGGGTGGTGTAGAAGCAGAAAGTTTTAATCTAATGTTAGATAAGTTCGAGGAAGAGTATCCAGGCATCAAACTAGAGAGAATGGAGATACCAGGCGGCGAGTTTAGAGACTTTATATCGGCGAAGATAGCAGCAGGCATCCCTCCTGATGTGGTGATCCACGTTTTGCCAGGCTGGTTAGAGGAAATCGTAGGCATCGGAGAAGTGTTACCTTTAGATGACCTCTGGGATGATTGGGTGGCGAAAGGATGGTACACCGAAGAATGGAGAAACATGATTACTGTTAACGACCACCCATATGGAGCATGGGTTAAGGCTAGTGGCAGAGGTTTGATGTGGTACACAACAGCTGAATTCAGGGAGCTTGGAGTTGAGGAACCAAAGACTTGGAGCGAATTTACAGATCTTCTCGAAAGACTTAAAGAAGAAGGCAAACAGCCGCTCCTAATTGGAGGCAAGGATGGCTGGCCGTGTAAGGACTGGTTCGAGACAGTCCTACTAAGGACACAAGGCCCAGAAGTCCACGCCAAGCTGGTGCGTCATGAAATCGCTTGGAATGATCCTGCAGTTCGGGAAACACTTGAAGTGATCAAGGATTGGATAGAAAAAGGCTATTTCCAGGAGGAAAAACTCGCCTATGGTTTCTACGAAGCCTTTCTGAAAAGGACCAGGGGTGAAGCGGTATTACAGCACTCAGGAGGATGGATCAATGGGATGACTCAAGCAGAATTTCCTATGATGCTGCCAGGGGTTGACTTCACTTTCTTCCCAATGCCTGCCAAGGAAGATATTCCATTTGTGGAGTCATCATCCTTAGATTATATGATAATATTAAAGAACGCTAAAAACATCGAGGAGGCAAAAACAGTTGTAAGTTTCCTTACTGGTCCAGATGCACAAGTCATATGGGCTGAGAGAGGAGGGTATATCGCTCCAAATGCTAAAGTACTCCTTACCGTCTATGATCTCAACTCAAGAAAGGAAGCCGGGTTAATGAAGGCAGCAGATATCATCTTGTTCAATACGGGGCTAATACCATCTGAAATGGAGTATGCTCTCACTTCTGAGCTACAAAGGTTCTGGGACAACCCAGCACTACTCGATGAGGTACTCAATGCGCTTGAAAGTGAAGCTCAAAAGATATATGGGAAATAAACCCAAAAGACAAATGGAACAAAAAGTGTTAAGGCAAAGTGGTAAGGCTTTATCGCCTTACCACTTTTTTCATGTAATCAAAATACGGAAAAAAATTACTCCCTATATATTTCTTCTCCCAGCCGCACTTATCTTTATGACTTTTGTTATTTTCCCTACAGTTCAAGCGTTTCGTATAAGTTTGTTTCAGTGGAATGGTATATCCCCTTTTCAGACTGCCCAGTATGTTGGATTATCTAATTATCAAGAGCTTATTTCTGATCGTCTTTTCATTAATGCGGCGAAAAACAACGTTATATGGCTTGTGATGTTCACCCTTCTGCCAGTTCTTTTAGGTCTGGGAATAGCTCTACTTCTGGAATTGGATATTAAGGTTAAAAACCTCCTTAAATCAATAATCTTTCTTCCGACGGCAATTTCACTCGTAGTGGCCGGTATTATATGGTCATTCGTATATGATCCTGATTTTGGCAGTTTAAACGCTATTCTCAAATCCATGAAACTTGGATTCCTAGCCCGAGGGTGGTTAGGGCGCAGTGAAACTGCCTTGTTTGCAATTATAATCGCAGCAACTTGGATATCGACCGGAATGTGCATGGTTATACTCTCCGCTGGCTTGAAGGGAATTTCTCCAGAAATAATGGAAGCAGCAAGAGCAGATGGTGCGAATTACTGGCAACTACTTTGGCACATAACTCTACCGCTGTTAACGAGGCCACTGGTAATCGTGGTCGCTTTGATGATAATAAATAGCCTCAAATCATTCGATATCGTTTATGCCATGACTAGAGGTGGCCCCTTTTATTCTACGGACGTAATAGCCCTCTTCATGTATCGGCAAGCTTTTCCATTTTTAAGAGCCGGATACGGGTCTGCTGTAGCAGTTATTCTGTTCACTATTATCTTACTTATAGCTATCCCATATATTAGACGAATAACCGAAAGGACGGCAGAATATTGATCATGGACTATCATGGGAGAGATGAAAATGAAGATTAGCAGAGTATTTCAGTATTTAATTTCAATAACCATTTTGGTTGTATGGTTTATTCCTCTTCTTGGTGGTCTGATGGGTTCAATTAGGCCGATGTCTGAGATTGTTACTGGCTGGTGGAATCTCTCTTCCGCAACATTTACCACACATAATTTTCAATATACTTGGAGTAGAATAAAAATAAATTTTATAAATACTTTCGCCATCGCCATACCATCCACAATACTTCCCATACTTATCGCCTCTTTGGCATCTTATGCATTCGCTAAGATGAGATTCTTTGGGAGAGACGTTATCTTTTTCTCCTTTGTAGCTTGCCTCGTAATCCCAGGACAAATAGTCTTGGTTCCTCTGCTTATACTATTGACTAATTTAGGCATACTGGGTACTTTTTCTAGTATTATTTTGGTTCATACAGGCTTCGCCTTGCCCTTCGCCATCTTTTATTTGAGAAATTTTTTTGCAGAAATACCTTCAGATATCCTCGATTCAGCAAGGATGGACGGTGCTTCGGAATTCTTGATTTATTGGAAAATACTTTTGCCTATCTCTAAACCTGCATTGGCATCACTAGCAACACTTCAATTTTTGTGGGTTTGGAATGACCTGCTCTTTGCCCTGACATTTCTATCCCCCGAGACATTTCCCATAACAGTGGGAATCCTTAATCTACAGGGCAGATATGCACCCAGATGGGATTTTTTATGCGCTGGCGCAGTGATATCCGTTATCCCACCATTAATAGTTTTTCTTCTTCTTCAGAAGCATTTTGTCAAGGGAATCATGATGGGAGCCATTAAGTAATGATTCTATAGGAAAGGAGCGACATGTCCAAAAAGGATCTTCTTCTATAGAAGAAAGGCTGTGGACGAGGGCTAAGGGAGCAATTGAGGAGCTCCAGGGGCTCAGGGAACCTAAAGTTGAGGATATATTCACAAGAAGATACTATATAAGCCCGGAGAACCTGCTTGTTGAGAACTATCTAAGGCCATGGTTCTTTGTACCTATAGACAAAATTGATTACTTGGAGGAATCTATATGTCAGGTATAAAACTAAGTATCATAGGAGCAGGAAGTGCTATTTTTTCTTTAAAATTAGTGGGAGATTTTTGCAAAACAAAAGGTTTATCCGGAAGCTCTGTTTCACTTATGGATGTCGATGAAAGGCGTCTAAATTCAGTACACGATTTAGCGAAAAGATACGCTGCTCTATTGGGAACTGATTTAAGGTTCGAGAAAACAACAGATATGAAACGGTCAATTGAAGAGGCAGATTTCGTAATCAACACTGCTCTTGTTGGTGGTCATGCGCAACTGGATGCCAGTAGAAAAGCAGGAGAAAAGCACGGTTATACAAGAGGCATAGATAGTCAAGAATTCAATATGGTTTCTGATTACCATACCTTAAGTAATTACAATCAACTAAAATATTTTTTAGAGGTAGCTCATAGCATGGAAGAGATATGTCCTAACGCTTGGCTTCTTCAGACGGCCAATCCGGTGTTTGAAGGTACAACCTTGATATCCAGATATTCTGACATTAAGGTTATAGGTTTTTGCCATGGACATTATGGCGTTGAAATCGTGGCAAAAAGTTTGGGATTGGATATAAGAGAAGTGAACTGGCAGGTTGCAGGATTTAACCACAATATATGGCTTACCCGTTTCCTTTATAAAGACAAGGATGCATATCCGCTTATAGATCAGTGGATAGAAGAGGAAGCGAGGAAATGGAAACCTGAAGATCCTTTTGATGACCAGATGAGTCCTGCGGCGATAGATATGTACAAATTTTATGGAAGAATGCCCATAGGGGATAGTATTAGGAATAGTAGCTGGAAATATCATTACAATCTGGAGGCTAAGAAAAAATGGTATGGAGAACCCTGGGGAGGAGTAGATTCTGACTTAGGCTGGACCTGGTATCAGGAAAATTATTTGAAGGCGTTACCTGAGAAGAGTTTTAAGTTTGCCTCGGATCAATCTCTTAATCTTTTAGCAGAATTTCCACCGGAGGTTAAGAGCGGAGAACAACATATTCAATTTATCGATGCATTGGTCAATGGGAATCAGGAAAGATTTGTACTAAATATTCCAAACAAAGGGCCAATAATCCCGGGTATTCCCGAGGATGTAGTAGTAGAAGTACCGGTAATTGTAGATAATAAAGACATTCATCCGGAGGAGATAAACCCTCCAATACCAAAGCGGATAATGGATATGTATCTCGTCCCGAGGATGTTAAGGATGGAGTGGGCATTGGAAGCATTCGTATCTGGTGATAAAAGGATACTGCAAGAAATACTGATCAGAGATCCCAGAACCAAATCTTTTGAGCAGGCAGAAGCAGTTATAGAGGAGATACTTGCATTACCTTTTAATAAAGAGATGAAGAAACATTATAAGAATCTTCAAAGAAATTCGAAATGGTTTCGATTTAGAAGGAAAAATGAGTAAAAAGGTTTTAATACTGTCAATAGTGATGTTGTTAATTGGAGCACTTGCGGTCAATGGATCTACCCAGCAGGTGATTTCGATTGAATACGGAGAACTTTGGAAAGATCTATTTGAACCAGCAGTTGAGGAGTTTGAGAAGATCACTGGTGCAAAGGTTGATAATGTGGTGGTTCCATATGGTATGGACATGTGGGAGAAAATAACTTTGGATTTTGCAGATGATATCGCACCCGACGTTCTTATGGTTGATGCTTTTAGAATAGCAGATTGTGTTGAATCGGGTTATATTCGCAAGTTGGATGGCTACGTTAAAGAGTGGCCGGATTGGGACCAATATTATCCAGCATTTCAGGCAATGGGCTCATATGAAGGTCATATCTATGGAATCACATTGGAAGCGTCTGTAAATGCGGTTTTGTGGTATTGGAAACCCAACTTTGAAAAGGCGGGTATACCGATGCCATGGAAGCCGAAGGATTGGTATGAGGTGTTGGAAACCGCTGAAAGAATCAGAGAAAGTTGCCCGGATGTTGAATGCCCATTATACATCCCAATGGGAACCAAATGGGGAGAAGGCGCTATTTTTAGTGGTATTTATTCGGAAATTCTCGGAGCCGATACCTCGGAAGGTGATCGTAATAGACTTAGAGATTATACGACAGGAAAGTGGATTGGAAGTAGTCCTGCGATTGAGCGTGCCCTTAACTTTTACCGTGAGGTATTTTTCGTAAGACAATTATGTCAGACTGAACTTATGTATGCTACAGACGTTTGGAAAGAATGGAGAAGGCTGATGCGAACCGGGAAAATTGGAATCGGTCAGGGAGGTGCTTGGGAGTGGACCGAATTCTGGCCAGAAGCAATACGCCCCTTGGAAACGATGAGGTCAAACGTTCTTGGTTGTACCTCGCTTCCTGGCTCTGGTGACCAGGATACACCTTCTATACAGACCATTTCTGGTGGATGGACAGTAGTTATGAAGAAGGAGGCGAAAAATCCCGATCTGGTCTGGAGATTCTTGAAAATACTAAACAGTAAGGAAAGATTAGCGAGATGGCTTGCAGCAGCTGGAAAGTTATCTACGAGGAAAGATTCACCTGAAGTTCCGGAATATGAAAAAAATAAATTTTTAATGGATATAGGAAAGATCTTTCCTTATGCAACTGCCCGGGATGCGGTTACCGGATATACCACAGTATCACACTACCTTCAGCTGGCCATGGAGAAAGTAGCGATAAATGGTTTAAGCGCTGCTGAAGCCATGGAGTGGTACAATGATAGATTGATCAATGAATTCGGACAAGATCAAGTTGAGATAATCGAATTACCCTATTGTGGTTGTTATTAATGGTGTCATCCGCAATGTATTTTTAGGGAACAGACTGAATGTTGGCAAGACGCACATGGAAAGGGTGGAGGTTATGCTATGTCGAATGGTGATTATTTCTTTAGAGTTTTTAAAGAAAATTTGATTACTTACACTATGGAAGATAAAAAATATGTCTATTAAGAGCTTGAATATTGTAATCAAAGGAGGTATAAGCATATGACATCAAGAGAGAGAATCCTCCTTACTCTTAAGCATAAAGAACCGGATCGTGTACCAATAGACCTCGGTGGGATGCGTTCATCAGGAATCCATGCCATTGCCTACAACAAACTCAAACGTTATTTGAATTGTGAAGACAAGTCCGTGAAAATATTTGATCTTGGCCAACAATTAGCTGTAGTTGATGATGAGATAAGGAAAAGAGTAACCTCAGATGTTGTTAAGCTAAAGAGACTCGATGGTGGTTTTGGAACACGAATAAATAGTTGGAAACAAATTGACCTGTTTTTAGATGGTGGAGAATATTATGTTCCAACAGATTTTAATCCGAAAGTATTGGCGGATGGTTCATTTGCGATTGAAATAGAGGGAAAGATAGTTGCTTTAATGCCAAAGGGTGGTTATTACTTTGATAGCAGATACGCACCGCTGGCTAATGCAAGTGAACGTAAAGAAATTGACATCATTCTCTCTAATAGGATCACGGATGAAGAACTTGATTTTCTGGAAGCACAAGCGAGAGAGATAAAGAATAATACAGACTGTGCAATCCTGGGTTCTTTTGGTGGTAATTTTATGGAAATGGGACATATGTTATTCGGATACCAAGAGTTTATGGTAAGTTTGATTTTGAATAAATCATTCATTGAATACTTTCTCAGTAAACTTGAGGAGAAATACCTCGAAGAAATCGAACTTTATCTTAATAGAGTTGGGAAATATATAGATATCATTGTTTTGGGAGACGATTATGGTACCCAAGAGGGTTTACAAATATCCCTAGAGATGTTTAGGCAATTGTTTAAACCCCATCTGAAAGCTCTATGCGATTTTATAGAAAAGAGGAGCGATGTTTATATTTTTCTGCATTCTTGCGGATCGGTGAGTAAACTGATCCCTGATTTTATCGATGCAGGCATACAAATCTTAAATCCGGTACAAACGAGTGCAAAGGGGATGTCTCCTGAGTTTTTAAAGAGAGAATTCGGTAAAGATATAGTCTTTTGGGGTGGTGGATGTGATACCCAAAGGATACTCCCCTTCGGTACTTTAGAAGAAGTTGAGAATGACGTGAAGAAGAGGATCGATATCTTTGCTCCGAAAGGAGGTTTTGTCTTTGCTGCAATCCACAACATTCAACAAGAGGTATCTCCGGAGAAATGCCTGAGGCTTTTCGATACTGCCAGAGATTATGGAAAATATAGAAGTTAAAGATATCAACCAGAAAAATATCAAAAAAATACTTGAAGATAGGGGCATGACTCAGTTTCGGGTAGAGCGACGTCCACATACTTATTTGTTTGACAATGGAAATAGTGTGATATATTATAATTAATAAGTAATATTTACTTACTACTATATAAAAGAGTGTAATAGATGATTATCAAGACCAGAAGATACATGGGTTAAACATTTTATTATCATGCTTTACCTTTTGCTAAAGCAAGATAGCATCTAAAAGAGGTAGCCTTTAAATAAATCTTTAAGGAAAATTGAAATGGTAAAAGCTTAGGAGGAGGAATTAAAAAATAAGGAGGGAAGGAGGTGAAAAATTAGGTTAGCTTGGAAGTAAAGAGAGCCTCTTAAAGAGAAAAGTGCTGTATAATAAGAATATAAGTGAGGGGGCTTTCGTAATTAAGCAAATAAAATTAATTTAGAGAGGTGAGTTAAATGTTAAACCGAAGGAAATTGAGTAAAAAAAGCAGGTTTACCGTAATTAATTTGTGGGTCACCCCAGTTTTTGTAGCTCTGTTGATATTCGGCATCCTTTTGGCCCAGGATGTATATGCTCAGAATCTGCCCAGAGATGAAACACTCTACGTTGCAGTATCAAAAAAAGTTGCTCTTGGCCCCAAAGTTTTTAACATCTATACACCGGGTTTTGATAGGTCGAGGACTGGTCTGCACCAACTGGTCAATGAGTACTTCTTCTATGTCAATCTGGAAACAGGCGAGTATATACCCTGGCTGGCAGAGAGTTTCGAATACTCTGATGACTTTAAGAAGATTACCGTAAACCTCAGAAAAGGAGTCAACTGGAATGATGGTTGGCCGTTCACTGCAGAGGACGTTGTATTCACTTATAATCTGCTCTTAGAGAGTGCACCGAAGATGACATGGTCTGCTGAGGTTGCTGCCTGGGTAGAATCGATAAGAAAGCTCGACGATTTTACCGTTGAGCTAACCCTAAAAACACCTAATCCGCGGTTCCATCTGATCAGAGAGTGTTTTCCCGCAGTAAGGATCTGGGGAGGAGTGACAATTCTTCCTAAGCATGTATGGGAGGGAGAGGATCCGGTAAAATTCAATAACTATCCGCCTGTAGGGACCGGCCCGTACAGACTTCTGAGCTCTTCCGAGACAGCTTTTGTCTACGAGAGAAGAGACAATTGGTGGGGTACAGAACAGTACGGGGTTAAGCCGGCACCAAGATATGTGGTTTACCAGTACTTTGGCCCCGAGACCAGTGTCGCCATTGGTCTAACGACAAACGATATCGATTCACCAGCTATAGGAATTCTCTCGTTAGGAACCTACTTGGAGGTTAAGAAAAAAAATCCATACGTTACTGCGTGGCATGCAAGAGCTCCACACGCCTGGTTAGACCCCTGCCCGAGGGGGTTAATGATTCAGAATGCAAAGTCTCCCTGGGATCAAAAAGAAGCTAGATGGGCGATATCCTATTTGATCGATAGAGACGCCGTCGTCAACCTCGCCTACGAAGGAACCACCTCACCAAGCTGGGGACCCTATCCGTACTACAAGGGATTAGACCCTTACTTTGCAACTATTCAGGACCTAATTGAAAAATACCCAACAACAAAATATGATCCAGCAAAGGCAGAGGAAATATTCAAATCTCTGGGCTTCAATAAGGGGACAGATGGAGTATGGGTGATGGGCGATGGAACCAGATTGAAGATGGACTTCCTGGTTGATTCAGGCGACTCAGAAGCGATGAAAGTTACCGCAGTAATAGCAGATCAGTTGAGAGCTGGAGGAGTTGACGTAACAATTAGACCTCTAACTGGAGCGGTTCAGAGTGATACAAGATTGCGTGGAGATTGGGATATTGCTTACCAACCTTTCTGCCCTGGAGATACTGATGTATTCGATAACTTAGAGCTTTTTCATAGCAAATACTATGTTCCTTTAGGTGAGCCAGCGCCCTGGTATGAAAGAAACTCCTTCAGATATAAGAATCCTAAATTAGATGCCATTGTGGATGAGATGTCGGTAACACCACCGAAAGATGTGGAGAAGATGAAGAAGTTATTCCGCCAGGCGATGGAGATATGGCTTGAAGATCTTCCGGTAATTCCGATAGTTCAGGCACCAGCTCTGGTTCCCTTCAATACTGCCTACTGGGTTGGATGGCCTTCGGCAGCAGACCCTTGGAACATGCCTGTCAACTGGTGGGCGACGTTCAACCTTGTCATAACTGGTTATCCGTCTCCTGAGACAGGAGAATGGGTTGGTGGAATAAGAAGTAGTAGTCCAAGATAAATTTACTATAGTGATATAGATCGAACTCCCATATAAGGGAGTTCGATCTATGCAAGGGAGGACTCCATAGTTATGCATTCGTATCTCAGGTATGTGTCTGGAAGGTTTGCCATCTTTATTATTACTATTTTCATCTCCATAACGATAGTCTTCGTTGTACCCCGCCTTGTGCCGGGAGACCCTCTCTTTGCTATCACTTCTAAACTTGCTGAGATGGGTGGGTCCAGAGGATCTCCAGAGTTAGTCGAAGAATACAGAAAATTGTTTGGGCTTGATCAGCCTGTATTAACTCAATATCTATATTATCTCAAAGAACTTAGCAGGGGTAATTTGGGTTACTCCATCGCTAACTTCCCAGCAACAGTAACTGAACTTCTCACGCGTTCCCTCCCCTGGACCATAGGGCTGCTTAGCGTTGCAACAGTAATAAGCTGGCTAATAGGGACATTTATCGGTGCGATTAGCGGATGGGGAGGAAAGGAGTCAAAAATATCTAAGATTTTAGTCCCGTTGGCCCTTGGATTATACACTATTCCTTATTATATTTTAGCTATAATTTTGATTTTTCTCTTCGTTTATGTATGGGGAATTTTCCCTATCTCCGGAGGATACACACCAGGCTTTCCTATTAAATTTTCACTTCCCTTTGTTCTTGATGTAATAAAACATTCAGTACTCCCAGCTTTAAGTATTATCTTAATCTCACTGGGTTGGTGGTTTTTGAGTATGAGAAGCATGATTGTGTTACTACAAGGCGAGGACTATATTCTCCTGGCTCAGGCTAAGGGTTTATCTGATAGACGAATACTCTGGAGATATGCTTTCAGAAATGCTCTTCTTCCCCAGGTGAGTGGTTTGGCGATTTCGCTGGCCCATATTGTCGGTGGAGCAATTATTCTTGAGAAGATATTTGCCTATCCTGGCGTGGGATGGCTTTTATATAATTCTATAACTGAACTTGACTTTCCAACGATACAAGGTGGGGTGTTGGTAGTTATCATCGCTTTAACAGTAGCCAACTTTATTTTAGATTTAATCTACCCTCTCATTGACCCAAGAATCAAGTATAAAAGAGGTTAACAAGATGAAAAGAGGTTTGGTAGGAATTTTAATGGGTAATCGAAAATTTATTGTTGGTTTTATTATATTTATAGTCATTCTTATGGGAGCAATCATAGCTCATCAGACCATCCCTTTTAGATATTCTCGTACAGGAGCGTTCCCCCCGGGACTCCCTCCAGGGGTTAAAAATATTTTAGGAACGGATTCTTTGGGAAGAGGCATAGGTGTTCAATTAGCGGAGGGTATTGTCAACTCTGTCCAGATTGGTCTGATTGCAGCCCTCATTGGTACACTTGTCGGAGCACTCATAGGATTTACAAGTGGATATTATGGAGGGATAATAGACGCAATACTCAGGGTATTGATGGATGTGTTTTTATCGATCCCATCACTGCTCTTCTTGATATTGATAGCTTCACTAATGAGAGGTGTTACGGTGCAGGGAATGGCGTTGATTATAGCGCTGTTTGCCTGGGCATCACCTGCGAGGCAGATTAGAGCCCAGGTGCTCAGCCTCAAAGAAAGAGCTTTTGTAGATATGGCGATGCTTTCAGGAATGTCTAAAATGGAGATTATAACCAGAGAATTGGTACCTCATATGTTCCAATGGATGAGTGCTAACTTTGTCAACGCCACATTAGCTGCAATGCTTGCCGAGTCAGGACTTTCCATCCTGGGACTGGGTCCACAAAATGAAATGACTCTGGGAATGATGATCTACTGGGCTTTGAGCTATGCTGCGGTTTTTAGAGGAATGTGGTGGTGGTGGGGCAGTACTGTCTTCACTCTCACTTCTATTTTTATTTCACTCTATTTATTGCATTTAGGTTTTGATGAAGTGATCAATCCCAGGATGAGATCAAAAATCTGAATATAAGGAAATTCTTAATATGACTGAGCGTAAACCAATTTTAAAGGTGAAAGATTTGAAGGTTTACTACCATATTGATCGTGGATCTGTGCGAGCAGTAGATGGTGTAAGTTTCACTGTGCACGAGGGAGAGAGTTTTGGGATTGTCGGTGAGTCAGGTTGTGGAAAATCAACTATGGCTATGGCTCTACTGGGTCTTGTTGTCTCGCCAGGGACTATTGAAGGAGGACAAATATTCCTCGACGGGACCGATATTCTTTCCCTGAATAGAGAATTAATACGTAAAATTCGCTGGAGTCAAATCTCTTTTATTCCCCAGGGGGCTATGAATTCCCTCAATCCGGTGATGAGGATCGGCTCTCAGATTGCTGATGTTATTACTACTCACCAGGGTTATCAGCCGGAGAAGAATCTAAGGAAGAGAATTCAAAAGCTTCTATCCACAGTTGGTCTGCCTCACCGGGTCTACAGAATGTATCCTCATGAACTTTCGGGAGGAATGAAACAGCGAGTTTGTATTGCTATGGCTATAGCTTTGGAACCTGATGTAATTATCGCCGATGAGCCTACCAGTGCCTTGGATGTCGTTGTCCAGCGGGTGGTTATGCAGACTCTCGTGGATGTTCAGGAACGACTTGGGGCAGCTTTAATCCTTATCGGTCACGATATGGGGCTTCAAGCCCAGGTTGTTAATCGGCAGGCAGTTATGTATGCTGGCAAGATTGCTGAAATCGGAGAAGTGAAGACAATGTACAAAAATTCCCTTCATCCTTATACCAAGCTCTTGATCAAATCACTTCCTACCTTACAGTTACGTCATGATTTTCAGGGAATCCCAGGACTTCCTCCTTCTCTTTTCAATCCTCCAAAAGGGTGTGTATTCAGTAATCGTTGTCCTTATGTTATGGAACAATGTCGAGAGGCGATGCCGAAACTTGTGGAGATCCAACCGAATCACTTTGTTGCCTGCCATCTTCACTCCGAGGTCATCAGGTAAAGAGAGAATTTGTAAGAAGAAAGGAAACCAGTATGAACGTTCAGAAAGAGGTACAGCCTAATATCCTGAGCCAGACTAAAGCACCATTGCTGGAGGTTTGCAACCTCACCAAAGTCTTTGGCAGCGGCCTCTTACAGCGGGGTCAGAAGGCTGCCTTAGAAAATTTCTCCATGAGTATTCAAAGTAGTCCCTCGAGAATTATATCTATCGCTGGGGAGAGTGGGAGCGGAAAGACGACTCTTGCACGACTTATCCTGGGATTTCTCATACCGACACAGGGAGAAGTTCGTTACCGGGGAAAAGATCTTAAAACGATGGATAAAAAATCATGGAAGACCTTTCGAAGGGAGGTCCAAGCCATATTTCAAGATCCCTATGGAGTCTATAATCCCTTTTATCCAGTGGATCGTGTATTTGAAATAGTGATTCGGAAATTCAAACTGGCGAAGAATCGACAGGAAAGCCGCCGTATCATAGAGGAAGCTCTGGTGGTCGTAGGGTTGCGCCCTGACGAGATTTTGGGCAAATATCCCCACCAACTATCTGGGGGTCAGCGCCAACGGATTATGCTCTCCCGAGCTTTTTTACTTAAACCAAAGCTCATCATAGCTGACGAGCCGGTTTCAATGATCGATGCCTCCATGCGGGCAATCATTTTAAAGATTATAATGGATCTAAAAGACAATTTTGGAATTTCCTTCCTTTACATTACTCATGATCTCTCAACAGCTTTTCAGATTAGCGATGATATTATCGTCCTTTATGAAGGATTGGTGGCTGAATCAGGAAATGCAGAAATCGTTATCAAGAGTCCGAAGCACCCTTATGTCCAGCTCCTGGTAGGATCTATTCCCATCCCGGATCCTGACCAACCGTGGCAAGGACGCGTAGAACTTCCACCTGAAGAGGAATTAGAGAAGGATACTCTGAGGGGATGCAAGTTCTATCGCCGTTGCCCTTATAAGATGGAAATATGTCTTAAGAACCCCCCGCCATTATATAATATTGGTGCAAATCATCTTGTTGCTTGCTATTTGTATAAGTGAAGAGAGATAGATGAAGATGCATTAAATATCAGATCCGGAGTTTTTTTAGTTGATTTTAATAAATGAGGTACTTTTAATACACGATATAATTTTTTTATAAAAGTAGCAAAAAAATATTATTTGGGGAAGTCAAGAAATGCCCATTTACACAAAGACATTTACACCGAATGAAAACAAAACCTTAACTGAATTCATTGTACCGGTAATTAAAGGAACCGAAGAAATATTGATAAAGGGTGACTATCACCCAAAGACAGTAAATGATATCGAAGTAACTCATAAATTAATATATCAGGCAGTACACGAATACCTACAATTTGATTGGAAAGGTTCTATTGTAGCTGGACCTAATTGGGACTATTATAAGAAAAATTATAAGAAAAATGCTATTGAATTGTTTTCCCCGATTCGTAACCTCTTTAATTATACATTGATTGATCCGAATGGTATTGTCCGAGCAAGGGGAAACGACAATTTTTTTGAGACAATGCAAATTAATAAAGAAAAAGCCAGTATTGGATGTGTTTCCGGTGCATTACCCGCAGGAAACTGGAGGTTGATAGTTGAGGCTCATGCCATCATATCTGAATTAGTGATATTAAGCATTGAGGTGAATCTGAATAAAGAATTTACACCTGGGGTTAAAACCACAGAAAGGTGTCAGACAGAACTCCGAGATCTTAATAAGAAAGAACCTCTTTTTAGAGAAGAACAAGAAGGTCCTGGATGGTTCGGAGGAGATTTTCATATACACTCTCACCACAGTGATGGCAATCACTCAGTTTATGAATTAATGACCTATTTACACGGAAAAGGTCTGGACTTTTTCGTTCTGACCGATCATAATACCACTTTGGGATGGAAAGAGAAGTATTTATCTAAGACTATGGTTATTCCAGGTATAGAAATTTCTACTTTTTTTGGACATTTTTCGCTTATCAACTGGATCGGTGATATCAATTGGTTTTCGCTTGAACGAGAAAATACTTTTGAGGATGTTGCGACGGAGATAAAAAAGAAGGGAGCTCTTTTTTCTGTGGCTCATCCGGAATGCATTGGTGACCCAATATGCACGGGATGCAGATGGGATTACCCCAATTTTTGTTGGGAAATAGCCGATATAATTGAAGTCTGGGCCGGTTCTTGGTCTGAAAGAAGGGCTGAAAATATAAAAACTTTAAAGAGATGGGAAAATCTGCTTAACCAGGGGTTGAAAGTAATCGCCGTAAGTGGTTCAGACATTCATGAACTGGAACCTTATAAGAAAGACTATGGCCGGACTTATATATGGGCTAAGTCAAAAACCAGAGATGGGATTATGGAGGGATTAAGAAAAGGAAAAGTTTATATTACCAGCGGGCCTCAAATAAATTTCCAAATAATAAATGATAAAGGTATCCTTGTTTCGCTGGGGGAAGAATTGGAAGTTAAATACAATGGGAGTATTAAACTATTAATTAATATTGAGAGTAAGGAAATTAAGAAAAAATTCCGCATTGAACTAATTAAAAATGGATGGGTCTACAATTCTTGTGACACTTTTTTAGAACATATTGAACTTGAATGGTCAGACAAAGTAACTAAAAATTGCTGGTATTATTTGAGGTTGTTTGACGAGAAAGAGTGTATTATAGGTTTGACCAATCCAATTTTCATAATTTGTCATTAAGACATGACGGGAATAGGGATATTACTTTGAAAGAGCGAAAAAGGAGAGAATCTTACAATGGTTAATATTAATAAAAAATCATATAGAGCATTCATTGTACCCCATACTCATTGGGATAGAGAATGGTATCAAACATTCCAACAATTTAGAATTAGATTAATTGATCTCATAGATAATTTAATTGGTATTTTAGAAAATGATAAAACATTTAGTGATTTTACTTTAGATGGTCAAACCATTGTTCTGGAGGATTATTTAGAAGTCCATCCCGAAAGAAGGGCAATTCTAAAAAAATATATCACTGAAGGCAAAATCCATGTTGGTCCCTGGTATATTCTCCCTGATGAATTTCTGGTGAGTGCAGAATCAATTGTAAGAAATTTGCTTTTAGGCCATAAAATTGCCTCCGAGTTTGGCAGAGTAATGAAGGTTGGTTATATACCGGATCCTTTTGGTCATATATCCCAGATGCCTCAGATCTTAAGAGGTTTTGGAATTGATAATATTATTTTTTGGCGAGGCATAGAATATAACCAGAGTCAAGGGAATGAATTTATCTGGCAAGGTCCTGATGGAACAGAACTTTTTGCTATACATCTACCTAAAGTAGGTTATTGTAATGCTATGAGTTTACCTGAGAATGTAGACCAGGCTTATAATTTAATAAAAGAGTCAATTGAAGATTTATTATCTCGAGAGACCTCAAAATCGCTATTATTACTAAATGGAGTTGATCATTTAGAAGCCCAACCCCATATCCCTCGTTTAGTAAAAGAGTTAAATAAACGCTTTACAGATATTGAGATAAAACAAGGGAACCTAAAAAAATATATAGATTATGCTAAAGAGACTATAAAGCCTAATCTTAGTAAAATTACCGGTGAATTTAGATCAGGTAAAGATACTCATATTTTACAGAGTGTATATTCATCCAGGATGTATATTAAACAAGCCAATGAAAGGTGTGAAACCCTTTTAGAAAATTGGGCAGAACCGATTGCCTCTCTGGCTTGGTTAATGGGTAAAAATTATCCTCAGAGTTTAATCTGGACCAGCTGGAAATGGTTATTAAAAAATCATCCCCATGATAGCATCTGTGGCTGTAGTATAGATCAAGTACATAAAGAGATGATGACTCGCTTTGATTGGTCCAAACAGATTGCCCAAGAGGTAATTAACAAAAATTTAGATTATATTTCTGAAAAGATTAAAATTGATTATTTAAAGGAAGATGAACTGGCCCTGGTGATCTTCAATCCTCTACCTTATTCTATAGATGAGAATGTAGAGGTAAGGGTTAAATTTCCCAAAGAGGTTAAGTTAAATCGAGTTAAGGTTTTAACTGCACAAGGGGAAGAGATTCCTTATCAATTAAAAGGGTACGGCTTAGATTATAAAATTATTTTTAATCCTTTTAAACCTCCCCAGCCTCTGGAAGTAAATTATGCTGATATATCTTTTACTGCTAAAGAAATTCCTGCCTGTGGTTATAAAGTTTTCATGATTAAGGCAATTAATGATTTAAGGATGTCTAAAGAATATGAGACTGATATAAGAGCCGGTAGAAATTACATTGAGAATAAATATTATAAAGTAATTGCTGAAGAAGCTAACGGAACAGTAACTATTGTGGACAAATTAAATGATAAAGTCTTTAAAAATTGCCACAGATTTATAGATGGTGGAGATGCAGGCGATGAATATACTTATTCCCCTCCTTTGAATGATGAAATAATAGTTAGTCGATTGGATAATATTAGTATCCAGGATGTAGGTCCTGCTGAAGCTACTTTAAAGGTATCGGGAAAGATGATGCTACCAGTCGGATTAAAATCTGATAGAAAATCTCGAGCGAAAAAAATGATAGAGTGTTCTATTGAGTCTGAAGTAAAATTATTTAGTGAGGTTCAGAGAATAGAATTTAAAACTAAATTTGATAATAGAGTCTGTGATCATCGTTTACGAGTTGAGTTTCCTACCAATATTAAAAGCAATTATGTTTATGCTGATGGACATTTTGATGTAGTAAAGCGTTCCATTAATGTACCTGATAGTGAAGGTTGGAAAGAAAAAGCTTATAAAACTGCTCATAATTCAGGATTCGTAGATATCAATGATGGTAAATATGGATTGACTGTACTGAATCAGGGGTTGCCTGAATACGAGATAGTACCCGAGAATAATACCATAGCCTTAACTTTACTCCGCTGTGTAGGTTGGTTATCCAGGGGGGATTTGGAATATAAAAAAGGAAATGCTGGTCCTTCATTTGCCACACCAGAAGCACAATGTTTAGGAGAAAACACTTTTTCTTATGCTCTTATACCTCATCAGGGTAGTTGGGATGATGCCCGTATTTCTCAGAAGACAAAGCAGTACAAGACAAAAATATTAACCCGACAATTAGAAAATCAATTTGGAAATCTTCCGAGCAGCTTTAGTTTTATTCAATTAGAAGGTGAGCATTTAGAAATTAGTGCTATTAAGAAGAGTGAATTTGAAAATAAATTGGTCATCAGAGTTTATAACCCTATTGACAGAGAGACCATTGGAAAGATTAAATTAGGGGTAAATGTATTTAAGGTCTATCTGGGTAAATTAGATGAAAGTTATGGCGAGGAGTTACCCTATAACAATGGAGTAGAAATAGAGCTTAAACCAAAAGAAATAAAGACCATTATTTTTGAAGTATTATAAATTAAGTACAAAACCATAAATAGACAGAGTATTAGTGATGCTCTTAGATAAAGTTTCAAATGGGTAATAAATATTGGAATAGCGCAGCCAAAGATATCTCCAACTTTTATCATACTTATTTCCGGACAGATAGTAATCAAATCTTTTCATCACATATATCTTAGAAACAATTAGAAAGTATGTCAGAGGACCGTAATAATAAATAGGGACAGGTTGCCAAGTCAAAAGGAACAGGGGACGGTTCTCTGTTTCATTTACACCTTCCAAAACCCTTTATTTACAAGGCCTTTAGACCCTCTTTAGGAATGCCCTTTTAACGCACGTAGAGTGCCTTTAAACGCGCATCAATTTTCAAAAAATTGGCAATTAGGACATTTTTTTTAGCCTTTTTTGACCTCCCCGAAACTCTGTAACCCTTATAAATAGCCATTTTTAAATTTAGAGGGGGTGAAAATAGGCCAAAAAACACCCATTTTACGAGGGTAAAAGTATAGGTTGAGGCAAAATAGGCGCTTATAATCAAAAATTCGCAGCCTACCCTGAAACCCTTATTTTACAAGGCTTTCCTGAGCATGACAAGAGACGGTTTTGTAGTTAAAAAGAAGAAAAAGAGACGAACAGGAAAACTGATTATTATATAAACAAGAGAGATAAGTATATATAGAATTCGAGCATTATCAGTCTTTATGAGGAAAAAATAGTAGGGCTCTGAAACGTAGAAAATATAAGGGTTTCTACGTTTTTTTATTATATGGGATATTGTTAGTTTTTCTAAAATAGGGAGAAAATGAGGCAAAAAAGGGCTAAAATATGCATTTTTATGAGCTTGAAAGCCTTGCAAAATAAGGGTTTTAGTGAAATATTGTCGTAGCAGCGTTTTTTGAGGTGGCCTAAGGTGATTTGTCGTATTTTCAAAATAGACACTTAGAATAGCTTAAAATGGCTTATTTTAGATGTGGGCTGAAAGCCTTATTTTATAAGGGGTTTAGTGAGGTTTTTCTCAAAAAGAAGGATTTTTAAATCTTTTACCGAATTTAAAGATATATAAGGAAGAAATAAAAAAAGAGGAATAATTAAAAATAACAAGTAAATTACGGGGTCTATAATTAAAAAAGTATTTCATAACTATAGAATAATCTGAAAGGTGAGGATAGTCAAATAACTTTCTTTATGCAAGAATAAACTATATG
>WJOQ01000361.1 GCA_009618505.1 Clostridia bacterium
TGGAAACCTGGAAGGAATGGCTTTTTTCCTAAAAGGAGGAGCCTCTTACTGGCTTCCTCTAGAGCAGACAAAAATCAAAAAAAATCTTATTATTGGTAAATTAAGTCCCATCTTAGAAGACTCTAAAATCAAAAAGACAACACACAACTTCAAAGAAATTATTTTCAAAATCAAAGAATGGGGAATGAACCTAGATGGATTAAACTTTGACACAGAGCTGGCCGCCTACCTTTTAGATCCCCTGGCTTCCAATTATTCTCTACGGGACCTCTCTTTTAATTACCTGGGAATAGAGCCTGGCCAGGAGTTCCATCCTGTCAAAAGAGCCAAACTTACTGGAGAACTAGCATTTCTATTAGAAAAAAGACTAAAAGAAGAAAACTTATGGGATTTGTTTCTCAAAGTAGAAATACCCCTGGTAGAGGTTCTAGTTGAAATGCAAGAGAGAGGAATCAAAGTAAATAGAGCTACTCTAGAAGAATTCTTGCAGGATATCAAAAAAAGAGGAGAGAGACTAAAAGAAGAAATTTACCAGGAGACAGGGGAGAAATTTAACATTAACTCTTCTAAGCAACTAGGAAAAATCCTCTTTGAAAGGTTGAATTTGCCACCGATTAAAAAGACCAAGACTGGTTATTCTACGGACGAGGAAGTTCTACGAACTCTGTGCCTGCTCCGTCCTTCTCTTAGTAAAATATCAGAGTATCGCCGACTTTTCAAATTGGAAACTGGCTACATAAAACCCTTGCCAGAGCTAATTAACCCCAAAACAGGAAGAATTCACACTTCCTTTAACCAAACTGTAACCGCTACAGGAAGACTCTCTTCCTCTCAGCCCAACCTACAGAATATTCCTATCAGGAATAAATTAGGAGAAAGGTTAAGAAAGGCCTTCCTGGCAGATAAGGGGTATCTTTTTATTTCTGCCGATTACTCACAAATAGAACTAAGACTCCTGGCTCATCTCTCCAGAGATACAAATTTGAAAAGTGCTTTTCTCAGAGGCGAAGATATTCATCGCCAGACAGCAGCTGAAGTTTTTCAGGTTCTTCCCCTGCAGGTTACTCCTCAGATGAGACGAAAGGCAAAAATAGTCAATTTTGGCATCCTCTACGGAATTAGCCCCTATGGACTCTCCCGAGATATGGGAATATCTCAAAAAGAGGCAGAAGAATATATCCAAAGGTATTTTGGACGCTATCCCAAAGTAAAAGAATATATTGACAGGATTTTGGAAGAGGCTCGAAAACAGCGATATGTAACTACTCTTATGGGACGGAAAAGACCACTTCCAGGAATACTAGTCTCGAATAGAAAAAGGCGTGAATTCGCAGAAAGAACCGCTATTAACAGCCCCATACAGGGAGGAGCTGCTGATCTTATCAAACTATCTATGATTAATTTACACAGAAGACTTAAAAAAGAGAATTGGCATGCTTATATTATCCTTCAAATACATGATGAACTCCTTCTGGAAGCTCCCGAAAACCAGATAGAGATGGTCAGGAAAATAGTCAAACAGGAGATGGAACAAGTAATGAAGCTTTCCATCCCTTTGATAGTGAATACAAAGATAGGAAAAAATTGGGGTGATATGAAATGAAAGATAGCGTAGAAATGCACCTTTACGAGCTTTCTGCCTGTGAGCTCCATAATTTAATTAAAGGAAAAGAGGTTTCTGTAGAAGAGGTAGTTACCTCTCTATTACAACGCATAAAAAAGGTAGAGGAGAAAATAAAAGCCTTTCTCTCTTTCTACCAAAAAGAAGCTCTCGATGAAGCCAGAAAATGGGACAAGAAAATATCGCGGGGAGAAGAAATAGGACCTTTAACAGGGATTCCTATTGCTATAAAGGATAACCTTTGTTTAGATAGTGTAGAAACCAGCTGTGGCTCTAATATTCTCAAGGGATTCTACCCCCCTTATTCAGCCACTGTATTAAACAAACTAAACAAAGCAGGAACTATTTTTCTAGGCAAAACTAATATGGATGAATTCGCTATGGGGTCATCTACAGAAAACTCTGCTTTTCAGATAACGCGTAATCCCTGGA
>WJOQ01000102.1 GCA_009618505.1 Clostridia bacterium
GTTTTTTCAGGCCGGCCTTGCCTTTTTCACAGAGTAAAAGCTTATAGTTTTCTTTAATCAGGTTGTCGGTGCACCGACTGCCCATTTTTCCACCGGCTCCGATTATTGCAACTGTTTGTGCCATTCTCATCCTCCTATTATTTCATATTAACCCTAGCAATCAGAGAGATTTCCTAATCTTCTGACATAAGATAAAGAAGCGCCCACGATTTTGTTAATTTCCTCAATTTCTAAGGGAGGCTTTGTCTTTTTTGGAACTCTGTCTTCCTTCATTTCCAATCTGAGAGGTAATTCAATACTCATAGGGATTTTCTCAGGGATTTTT
Source organism: Clostridia bacterium (assembly GCA_009618505.1). The sequence continues at coordinate 326 of WJOQ01000102.1, forward strand.
TTTAGTATCCTAAAAATTTCTCGATAATCTATAATCCCCTTCCCGATTTGGGTGAAATGCCAGGTATCTTTCTCTAACCGTGTATCTTTAAGATGTAAGTGCACTATATATTTCAGCATAGATTCAAAGTCTTTCTCCAGGTTAATTTTACCTCTAGTAGAGTGGAAAGAGTTAACAAAGTCGTAGTTAATCCTCACATTCTCTGAATTTATTTTCTCTATTACCCTAAGGCTTGATCTATCCGAAATAATATCTCCGTGAGTTTCAAGAGCTACGATCAAACCCATTGATTTGGCAAGTTTATCAATGGATTTAATATTTTTATAAAAGGTGTCGATTCTCTCTAAGGGACCAGAAAATGTATTGATAATCTTTACATCTAAACTTTTAGCAAATCTCATTTTTTTCTCAAAAAGAGGAACTGTCTCTTCTTTGCTTAAGTCCATATGAGCAGAGAATGCGATAGAGGAGAGATGAAATCGCCTCATCATTGCGCCAATTCTTTTCTCAAACGCACTGTCTTCCAAATGTTGTAGCTCGATATGCTCAGATAATCCTTCTATAGCATCCAGCTCCACATAACGGCTCCCAAGCTGAGATATCTCTTTCAAGGAGGTCTCCAGGTTGTATCCATCGTATGCGATGGTGCTGATTGATATTATCTCGTTCACCCAAAGCCTCCTTGTTTTAATCATCTATTGGTAAATTAAAAAAATCCTTAGCTGTCTTATAAAGACACTGCTGAAGTTCTTCTTCAGATAATCCCATACTTCTAAACTTAGCTAATTCTACAGGGCAGTTTTCAAGCATATCTGAGCCAAACATAATTCTTTTTGCCCCGATGGGTTTAATCCACTTCTGGATAATATGAATTGCCACCCAGGAAGGCTCTAAAAATATGTTTTCGCATTCCTGTGCTACAATTAAAGCTTCCCCGGCTGAGATATTTCCTCCAGCATGAGCTAAGACAATTTTTAACTGAGGAAACCTTTTTGCTACCGGCATTACCAAGCTTGGGAGTGCAAATGGGATACCAGATCCGGTATGAACCATTACCGGAATTCCTAATCCATTTGCTCTCTCAAAAACTCTTATACCATCCTTAGAAAGAGGGTTGCAGGCATGAGCAATGGGAGTCAATTTAATCCCAACAAAACCCAATTTCTGAACGCAACGGGTTGCCTCTTCCTCAAATTCCTTTTCTTTTAAATGAGGATTTATGGAAATCATTCCAAAAATTCTGTTTGGATTCTGTCTGCTCATCTCGGCAATTCGATTGTGAATTTGCTGAGCAGCATCAATACTTGGGGTGTCAACCATGGGTTGAACCACTGCTGCATCAACTCCGTTGGCATTCATTACATCAAGAATCTCTTTTTCCGATTGTTCCTCATCAAAAACTCTGTCATGTCCCAGGTGAACATGGGCATCAATAATCATTCACTTGCCTCAGGAATAAAAATGTCATCCGCTTATTCTGTTTGGGTTTTTATTCTATAGCCTCAAGTACAAGAACCCAATCTAGGAGTTTCTCCATATCATTTCCAAAATCATTCATTATACAAAGGCCCGAAGGAGCACCTCGCTAGGTGGAGAGTCCCCATCGTAGAAGGCAGGAATGCTAACTTCTCCTTTAGAAGGCCTCATAAAAGTGCAGTTTATATCTATGTCTGCGAAAGGATTATAACTAAACGTTTTTGGCAAAAGCATCGAGTTTTCTAAAGAAGTCATTAAAGATTTCTCCAGCTGTAACCTCAAGGCAAACTTCTATCATCCTTTTTGTAGGTTCATGTTTATATTCAAGTCTTTCTGTCAGGTGAGGTGCTGGTAAACTAACGTAAAATCCCCAATTAGGATTAATCATAGTTCCAATAGTTGGAGAATCTCCATAGACCCACCATTGGCGTGAAAAGGGTCTTTCCACCCCCCGCTCCTTGAACAGGGGTATTAAGTCTATTCCCCATTTCTTGAACAAAGATGTTAAATAATCACCAATAGCTTCTTTTCCCATGACAAAACGCTCCATTTCAGCAACACCCAAACGCATCATACGATATGTTCCTCGGGGATACTGAACCAAAGGAATATCAGATTGAAGCACTACATCAGCCGAAATCCAATCATTACCCGCGTTGAATTCTGGTCCCCCAGTAGGCCACCAACCACCCCCAATCCATAAAGTTACTAAGTTTTGAGAAATATTCGATTCCATCAAGTATGCCGAGGCCATATCAGTCAGGGGCCCAAGGTAGGCTACGTAAAGAGGATCGGTTTCGTTTTTTGCCAAAGCTTGGTCAATGATAAATTCGGCACCTTCGGACTTTTGAGGCACTTTAGGGTCTGTCAAAGCGACAGAAGAGCCTTTAAGGACGGGTACATTATTCTCCATCCCAAGGAGGGCAAGTAAACGTAAAATTTCCTGGTAGCTTCTTTCCATACTATTGGCATGCCTTTTTGTACCATAATGAGCAGCAATTATCCCCGTAACTTTGAGCTCTGGTGACAGCAACGCATGGACAATAGCCATCTGATCGTCAATTTCGTTATAAGCGTCGGTATTTAAGATAACTCGACGTGGTCTTTCCATTGTGGGTTTGCCAGCTAATAGCATTCTAAATTCCTCCTGCTCTCAATTTTTAGTTTTTTCCCTTATCAAAATCCTGGTAGAATTCCTTTTATGACAACTTTTCTTCCAGTTTTACCAAGTTATTTGCGGTTTCCTCATCAGTGATTAGAATCTTTATAAACCTCCCATGAATAGCACCCAGAATAGCCTTCACTTTCGCTTTGCCCCCAGCCACTCCAATAACATTCTTCATCTCTCTCAGGTCTTCCAGAGGAAAAGCCACAATTCTTTTATGGAGGTCACAGTCAACTTTTTCACCCTGGGCATTGAAAAACTGGGCTAGGATATCTCCCACGGCACCTTGCTGGCGTAGAGCTTCGGTTTCTCCTAGATTGAGATATCTCAGCTTAACCAACGTCGATTCTTCTCCAGCTACTCCAATGCCCACCATAGAGTAGTCAGTGTGCTTGGCCATTTCCAGTGCCTGCTGTACAGTAGCATCTGCTTTGAGAGAAAGGCAAAGCTCTTCTGATGTGGTTATGGCAGGGGCATGAACATAATAACACTGTCCTCCAAAGATATGGGCTAGTCTACTTCCCGCATCGTAGGGATTTAGATAAAATGAGGGAACAAGTCCCCCATTGAGGGTGACTATTCTAAGATCGTGGATTCCTTGCGAGTGAATAAATGTAGGTACTTCGGATATGGTGATTCCCCAACCCACAGCAAAGAGGCTTCCACTGGTGAGATGCCTCTCCAGGTATTGAGCGGCGGCTCTGGCTAAACTCTCTTTGATCTTGTTTTGCGAAACTGTGGGAACCACTACTGCATCCTGTAAATCAAACAAATTAATGATTTTTTTCTCAATCTCCAGGCAATTCCCGGTAGGTCCAAGCACCTGAAAATGGATAATTCCATTCTCCCGTGCTTTCTGAAGCAGACGACCTACCTTGCTGCGCGATAGGCCCAGCATGGTAGCGATCTGGCTCTCCTTTAATCCTTCCTTGTAGTAAAGCCAGGCTATTCTCGTTATCAGGCCTGTCATCATACCAGCCGCCTCCACGCTCAAGCTCTCTCAACTTTGAGCATTTTCTCAATAATTGAACATAATCTTATTATATTATAATATAAATATAAAAAGTGTCAAGGGGTTGTGTTGGTCAGGAGCTTTCATAGCTTACCTATCTTCCTTTTTATCAAGAACATCAGGGTTTACAACATGTTGAGGTCTTACTCCCTTCAAATAATCTTCTATGCCACGAGTAACAATAGAAGATGCCTTTTCGTAATTGTCGTAACAGGCACCAGCTATATGAGGGGTAAGCACTACATTGTCCAGATCCAGAAGAGGATCACTGGGTTTGAGCGGTTCATTCTCAAACACGTCAAGGGCAGCACCAGCAATGCGTCTCTCCTTGAGTACCCTGTATAGTGCTTTCTGGTCAACTATGGCGCCCCTAGCGGTGTTAATGAAAAATGCAGTAGGTTTCATAAGTTCCAGCTCTCTTTTCCCCACAAGAGCTAACGTCTTAGGTTCAACTTTTACGTGAATGCTTACAAAATCAGCCTGGCGGAAGAGAGTATCTTTGTCCACTAATCTCACACCGATTCTCTCTGCGTTTTCTCTGGAGACGTAAGGATCATGAGCAATTACGTTCATTCTAAAGGCACCTGCTCTGCGCGCAACTTCCTTTCCAATAGCTCCTAGACCGAGAATACCAAGAGCTTTTCCCGTGAGCCCAATACCTTTTAGCTTCAAATAAGGAAAATTTTCCGGATTATTTGTTACCCAGACGATATCCCGGGGAGCAAAACCAGGTCTTCGTGGATTCACTTCGGTTAACTGAAAGGTTTTTACAAGAAAATGTCCTTTCGCTATGTACCGTGTTGCAGCTAACAACAGTCCGATAGTGAAATCTGCTACCACATCCGAGGATCTGCTCGGTGAATAAAGAACCAGGATGCCTCTTCTGGTAGCTGCCTCAATATCTATGTTTGCTTGTGGCCCAGCACGCACAGAAGCGATGAGTTTGAGCTGTTTACTTCTGGTTAAAGCTTCTTCAGTAATCTCTTCAAACTCCACGATAAACATATCTATGTCGTGAATCTCTTGAATAAGCTCCTCTGGCTCCAATACACGGGATATCCGAGGAAGTCCTCTAATACGTATCTCATCAAAGTATTTTTTAAGTTTCTCTAAGTCTTCCCCTTTTATGAAAGTGGTAACTAACAACTTCACTTCCGTCTCTCCCTAACAGTTATACACTAGGCATAATCACCATATATTCTTCGACAGCCTTTAGCTCCACCGGTACCATAATCTATCCCCACCAGATAATCTGTCATTAAGTTCGCCTCTCGGGGGGATTTTTTCTCTTGCCATCACCCACAATTACATCTGCTTTTGTCCCAACACTTTCATCATCTCTTTCCGGCCAGCTTTAGCAAGTTCATCAGGAAAGCAATCACCATTACCTACCATCAAACCTAAAGTAAGACTCAGTATTTCTGTGAATGTTTTCTTATCTCTTGATCTCATCGTCTTTAAAGTTGTCCTGTTAACCTATTTTTCTCAAAACCAGGACCCAGTCACTACTATGAGAGGATTCTGTCTGGAATTTTACCTTGTTTTTCCTTATCTCTTTCTGCGCTTTTGACACCTCTCCAGTCCGTGGATCATACCAGAGGCTCTCAAATTCTCTTGCATTAGGAAGGTTCAATATAACACTTCCACCAACGGGTAGGTACAGAAGAACAGCATCTCCTTGCCCAGTAGAGATACAGAGGGGTTTGGTACCGAACTTGTATCGCACAGACTGATCTATAATCCGGGAATCCGGCTTGAAGCGATGGAATTCTACCGTATTTGTAAAGAAATTCTTCAATGTAAGTAAATATTTCATGCCCTCCTGATCCTCATCGGGAATCCACCATGGTCCCCAGGTATTCTCAAATCCATGGATTATTCCGGTACCAGAAAAAGCACCTCTCCAGGCTCCCCGCCGGGTATGCTCTGGATCCATATGCTCGTGACTCGGGATCTTGAGTTCAAGACCGGGGTTGCGCTCATACCCGTATTCTGCAAAAATGCAGGATCCCTCCCACTCTTTTAAGCTGGAGGAGATCTTACCCTCAATCCCGGCTGCTAACCAGGCATCATCTTTTCCTCGTGTTCCCCAGGTCTGAAACATGACAAGGTCTATTACTCCTGGTGCCCTCTTGAACCTTTTCGCAAATGGAGGATCCTCGGGCCCGTTATGGACAGCCACAGGATGTCCATGGGGGGCAATATTTTTGACAAACCTTCCTGTACGTATGGCCCAAAGGTCTGCCTCGGGCTTGTAGTGCCAGTCACCATTTGGGTAGTACTCGTACTCATTCATTAAAGTCCAGATATACACACTGTTGAAGGCGTCATACCTTGCAATAAGGTACCTCATCCATAATTCCTCGTATTCCGGGATAAAGACATTTCGGGCATTGAATGGGTATTCGAATCCCCAGCCCTCCATAATCATCTCAAATCCAATTCCCAATTCTTCGGCCAGGCCCACAACTTTATCCACCGTTTGGAAATACTCAAGATTGAAACGGTCAAAAACTGGTTTCTGAGGTGAGCCGCGCCAGGGCCAGGTTGAACGGACTTGCCAATCGTTGTATCCCTCCGGAGGATGGAAGAGGCTGACCGGAAGCCTAACTCTGATAAGATTGAATCCCTGCTGGGCACGGCGCTTCAATACACCTTCCACATCCAGACCACAGTAGGCTACACCGAACAGGTTGTATATGGTATCGCCAAAGACAAAAGAGGGCTCACCGGATTCATATTCAAGCCCCCAATATTTCCCTGGACAGGTCTTCAGAAATCCTCGTACTGGTTTGTCTGGTTCCACAACCTCGAACTGAGCGGTAGAGGAGAGGTCCGGATCAGAAACCCGGGTTGAAGTCTTGTAGGACCAGGCGCCTACCTCATTGGGGGAAAATCTTACCTTCCAAACGCTATCCCCATCATAGAAACCTGGCATCACATACTCTTTCCCTGAAGGGGATATGAAACTACAGTTAAACTCTACATCAAGAAATGGGTTCTCATACTTCTTTCTGGTTTTAAGCTTCAGTTCCAAGACAGATCTTCTTTTGATAGGCAATTTATATCCCTCCCTTACTCTCTCGACTTTGAGTATTTTCTCAGAAAGTGAACATAATCTTGTTGTAGTATAGTCAAAAAATTCTGAGTGTCAAGGAGGCGCTTCTCTTTTTCTTTTCTGAAAAATTGAAAATTGACGCTGACTTTGGGTTCTCAGTACGAAAACAGATTCAAATAAGAAGCTAGCCATGCAAGTGGCCATAGGGGCATCCTGGATATAAAAACCAAGGGAAGAGAATATTTTCCAGGGATAGGGCAGTTAAATCCCGATAGAGTAGCTCAAGGGATGGACAAAGCAGGACTTAAACATAAACCTGTAATTGGAATCATAGGGGACTCCACTAAATTAACCATTTAACCAAACTAACCAGTTAACTAAAAACACTATAAAATTGAGAACAGCGCTCGTTTAAAGCGTCTATGAATAGTAATGCGTCGTGCGTGATACCTATTGCGCAATACGACATACGATATACGCAATACGAGATTATCCTGAAG
>WJOQ01000315.1 GCA_009618505.1 Clostridia bacterium
CTAAGACATCCCTTACGTATTGACGAAGTTCCCTTTCTTTTAGTTGACAGAGCTTATTAACATCCACTCCACCTAATACGGCAATTCTATCCCCATACTTTCTCTTAAATTCTGTCACTGGCATTACGGCGTCTTCAAAGGAGTGTTTAGCATCTATTCGGACATCCTCAATTAAATCTTCCATTATTGAATCACAGTAGCCACAGTTATGGAGGATATATAAAAGTCCATTGTCATGAGCAAGCTGAGTAAATCTTTTATGCCAGGGCAAGATATACTCTCTTAAGGCATCGGGAGAAAAAAGGGTAGCTGTCTTAAACCCCATATCCTCTCCTTGAAAAAAGCCAATTAAATTATCCAGACCAATTATCTTCTTATATGCTCCATATATCAACTCTCCTACTCTGTCCGCAGTGGCTCTGACTAAATCTGGCTTATCATAGAGAAGATAGCTGAGCGTCTCAAGTCCAAATAGTTCATTGAAAAGAACCTCAAAGACTCCCGGAGAAAAGGAGGCAAAGATTCCCATCCCCTCGGGTAGATTCTTAGAAGTAAATTCAAAAGGCCAGAGGTCTAGTTTATCAAGGGAAGGCCAGTTGTAACTTTCAAAGTCTTGCCAGGAGCTTATTATTCCTTTTCCTTCTTCAACCCACTGCCTCTTTTCTTTAGGAAGTGAAGCAGTATCTTCCCCTACCCGCCTTTTAGAGGCAAAAGATAGACCCCCTGAGAAGCGAAAGTCACTGATAAACCTGAGATAATCATAACCGAGTCTATACCAGCACTCAATATAATTTGCCAGAACTAGCTCTTGCGATTTCCTATCCTTTGCTAGACAAGGCTCTATCCACTTTCGATTCCATTTTTTCGTAAAGTACCTGATAACCTCTGCATCAATATGAAGTTCAACGAAATGGACCCTTGAGGGGATTTTCTTTCTTAGGATGACTTTTCTAAACTCTTCTTTATCTGGTCTTGGATATTTCATAATCAGCCTCGATCTAAAAGAGATTTTTTCTTTTCTTAACAAACTTTTTTGGTCATTAACTATTCATCTTCCAGAGTAGTTTTTTCTTCAATTCTTTCAAATTTCACCTGGCCAATCCCGGAAATTTCTTTAAGCTCTGATAGAGTACGGAAACTACCTTTCTCTTCCCTATACTCAATAATCCTTTGGGCAAGAACAGGACCAATACCGGGAAGATAGGTCAACTGTTCTAAAGAGGCACGATTTATATTGAGCTTTTCCCCGGGAATCCATATCTCCTCCTTGTCTTCTAGAGATGAACCTAGATTCATCCCCCTCAAATCTGCCTGAGGAAGGGCTCCTCCTGCCTCTCTGATTCCCTCAATTACCAGGCTCCCCTTGGGAATGTCGTACCAACCAGGCTCCTTTACCGCGCCCTCTATCTTCACTTCTATTGATTCTTTGGATACGAGCACTTTGGGAAGGCGAGGAATTCCTCCCGTAAGTTTTACTCCCAGCCCTACCACAAATACTGCTGCCACAAAGAGAAGCACTGTTTGCTCTTCTCTGGTAAGATTCCACATCCCCTTTCCCCCTCACCCTGTCCCTCTCCCCAAGGGGAGAGGGTACTTTCCTTTCCTCTCCTATCTTACTCGCTACTTACCTTTCTTGAACTTGTTTTTAATTACTTTTTATTAATTACTGACCACAAAATTAACAATTTTCTCAGGGACAAAGATTATTTTCTTAATCTGTTTACTTCTTAGATGTTTTGCCACCCCTGCCAGGGCCTTTGCCTCCTTTACTACCTCTTCCTGAGGAACTTCCTTGCTCAATTCCAAAATCCCCCTCAATCTACCGTTTATCTGGATAGCTATCTTGGCTACTTCTGATTCAACCAAAGAGGGAGTATGTTCTGGCCATTTCTCTTTAAAAATACTATCTGAATGCCCTATGGTCTCCCAGAGCTCTTCTGCAAAATGAGGAGCAAAGGGAGCTAGCAATATAAGGAAGGTCTCTATTGATTTTCTGTCTATTCCTTTATTCAAGACTTCAGGTT
>WJOQ01000086.1 GCA_009618505.1 Clostridia bacterium
TTTCTTGCCCCCTCCCAGTTTTTGGTTCAGAGATTGGAACTGGAGAGATGATAACCTGCCCTGCCGGGTAAAATTAGGATCTTGAGGTGTAGGCTGAGACTGAAGATGACAAGAGATCTTGAGAATATGGCTCAGAGGATCTGAATTATCCCGGTTTAAAGACAATGCTTGCCGTTTTTTCCTGATAAGCATACAATTGCCACTGGAATCCCACAGAAGAAAAAGAAAGCTTTCTAGCCAGTATACCTAAAGAGTTTATCATAATAGAGGAGAAACAAATATTTGATTTTGTCTTAGTTTCCTTAAACAATCTACTAAAACTTTAGTTAGGTTTAAGCGGTTAAGAAGAAAGGTATCGGTTATGGCCATTAGTGCAAGGGATAAAACACTCAAAGTTCGTTTGGTGCCATGCCTTACCCTATGACGAACAATTTCTAATTTCTTGCGCAGCCCTTCGCCCAGCTCGGAGACTCCCAGAACTAAAAGCAGAATATAGAGCAAAACTATACCGGCAAGAAGACGATCAAGTCTTTCAGCTTTCCTTACCTTGAGTGATATTCCTCTTACTCCCAGTAAGGATTTAAAGTCTCGAAAACTAGTTTCAATATTCATTCTGGCTCGATACCAGTCTATCACTAACTCTGTAGGAAGTAGCTTCTCTGAGAAAGCCGGAACTAGAAGAAACCAAGGCTCTTTAAATCCTTTCTCTCGATAGACAATAATATCCACCTTCTCCTTACTCTTTCCTTGATAAAGAGCCCCTGAATAACGCTTAGCTTTTCCCTGGCGATGTTTCAATCTTCCTAGACTCTTTCGACAGATCTTTTCTTTTTCTCGATATCCAACTATCACATCTCTGCGGCCTCGAATAATATAAAGGTAATTATTCAGTCGGCAAAATTTTAAAAGAGAGGCTCGTCCATAACCTCTATCCATTATCCATACTGGCCTTAGATCCTTTGGTAGGGAGGATGCTAATTTCACTAAAAACCCCTCTTCTAGATAGTTCTGGCTCTTTTTAATGTAACCATATTCAAAAGTAGTCATAGCTATTGGAATTGCCCTTGCCTTTATGGGGTAGCTACCGACAAGAATCTGGACATCTCCGATAGCTGTTTGGTCTATAGCTAAAGGTAAAAGGCCTCCTTCTTCTTTGCCTTTAACTAAATGGGTTAGACCAGGACTTAGATCCTCCATCTTGAAGTGGGAGTTATCTAAGAAACGATGTAATCTCTTATAGCGGCTCTTTAGGGTGCCCTGACTAGGAAAAGTTCTGGCAATTCCACTCAAGGAGATTTTCCCGTACCATCCCCTGGGGGTTCTTAAAAGCATGACGAGAGCAAACACTAGATGGATAAGATTCTTAACTGTTGGACGAGAAAGACAGGTAAAATCCTTATTCAAAACCTCTTCAAATTCCACCTGCCATTTTTGGTAATCTTGCATTGAGTCTACCTTCCTTTCTTCACCTTTTTATCACTTTTCAAAAGAGTGAGGTTTAGCTGACTGTGTTCTTTAAGTAGAGCCTTGAACTTTTTATAGTTACGAGAATATATGAGAGCCTCTGCCTGACGCTTCTTATCAACATAGACAGTTTTACTTTTTCCCTTCTCGGCATAGACTACACATAAATAAAGATGAGGTTCACCCCTGGTGCATTTACAGATAGGTTTACCACACCTCATCTCTCTAAAAATTACCGAACCCTTAATCATTGGTCCTAGCTTGCGCATCTCGGAACGCAGTCTCCTTGATTTAGCACGCAATCTTTCCCTTTCACTCATTCTCTTCCTCCTTTCTCACAATATTATATATGTAAGAAAAGAAAAGTCAAATAAAAAAGAGGGAAAGATTATTGCTTCGGAAAGCTTCTTGAAGGTAGGTCTATAGAGGAATTCTAAAAACTGGGAGAGGGCAAGCTCAAAAAGGAGGCCTCCGTGCCGCGTCCCCCCAACTAGATTGACAAGTGCTGAGATTCATCTAAGCTTGCCTGGAAAGGATGCCCTCAGGGAATTATTCTAG
>WJOQ01000085.1 GCA_009618505.1 Clostridia bacterium
TCCCTCATAGTTCATCTTTTCCTGAAAGCTCCAAAAAGAGAAACTAATCTCTTCCGACACTTCTCTCTTTTTGGAAATCTTTCCTTTGTCCCAGCTAACGGCCTGTCTACCTTCTCACCTCCCTCTGGCCTTATTTTAGCTTTCTTACCTTTTTTTTCACCCTTATATTCTCCTGCAGCTTTCCCTTATTACCAATTTTGGTTCTAACACTATCTTTTGCAGTTTTTCAGAATCTTTTTTTTCACTTTTTTCCGCCAAGATCTTCATTGCTATCTCCCCCATCTTATCTATAGGCTGAGAGATAGTGGTCAGGGGAACTTCTAAGTGGGAACTGGTTTCGATGTCATCAAAACCGACCAAGGATAAATCCTGGGGTATTCTTATTCCTTTATTTCTTGCTGCTTTATAAGCACCGATAGCTATAATATCATTAGTAGCAAAGATAGCCGTAGGCTTATTTTCCATTGAGAGAACTTTGTTCGTTGCATCATAGCCACCCTTATCATCGGATAAATCGCTAATCTGAACTAAAGAAACATCCGTAGCAAGGGCTTTTTCTCTTACTATCTTCTTATAAGCCTTGACTCTTTCTTCCAATACCTGAGTAAAAGGTTGAGCACTAATACAGCCAATTTTTTTATGTCCCAGAGAAAGAAGGTATTCCATAGCTTGCCTTACACCAGAAAGGTTATCTATTATTATGTAATCACTGGCAGGCTCATTCAAATATCTATCTAAATAAACAAAGGGAATACTGTTTTCCTTTAGTCTTCCTATTAACTTTTCTTCTCCATTTTTCAACACTGGAACCAGAATTACTCCATCTACCCGTCTTTCAATAAGCATTTCTATAGATTGAGCTTCCCGGGAAAATTGATCATTGGTATTGTAATAAATCACACTATACTTAAGAAGGTGAGCTTTTTCTTGGATGCTACGAGCAATCTGAGAAAAGAAGGGATTTCCGATATCAGTAAGAAGAAGTCCTATGGTAAAGGTCTTTTCTCTTTTTTTCTCAGCAACAAAGGTCCCTCTTCCCTGTTCTTTATAAATAAGACCTTCGTTGACCAATTCGGCCATAGCTTGCCTTACTGTTCCCAGGCTAACACCATGTCTCTCCGCTATTTTTTCTTCAGAGAGAATTCTATCTCCCGCTTTTAACTTTCCCTCACCTATCTCTTTTCTGAGAATTTCCTTTAACTGCTGATATTTTGGATTAGCTTTAACTTTCACCCATCTAGTCCTTTCTCTTATATACATCTATTATTAGTATAATATAAAATTTTCTTTTGTCAACCCCCCGAATTAAATTTTTTTAAAAGAATTGAATCTTCAAAAAGGAAAAACTCTTGCTTAGGAAAGTCCCTCAAAGGTAGGTCTATGATGGGATATTATCTAATCCGGAAAGAGTATGAAAATCTTCTTTTAATTTAGGATATAAGCTATGGTAAATCTGATACGTCTTTTCGTATGTCTCTACCTCTTGTAGGTTGGGAACAGTCTCATTCTCTTTTTTTACCCACTCCTGGCAGGCTTCTTCTACTGTAGGAAAAATACCTGTTCCCACGGCAGCTATCAGAGAGGCCCCGTAAGCAGAACTATCCTCTGTATTAGCAGTAAAGACGGGTAAATTAAATATGTCTGCCTGGATTTGCCGCCATACTTTACTCCTGGCTCCTCCTCCGCCGGCAGTGACATAAGAAGGCTTTATTCCTGCTTTTTTGAACTCTTCCAAGCAGTCCCTTAAAGCGAAGATTACCCCTTCCATTATTGCTCTGACTAAATCTTTTTGCGAGTGGTGGAAACTAAGACCTATGAAGGCTCCTCGTGCCTGAGGATCAAGGTAAGGGGTTCTTTCTCCTCCCAGGTAAGGAAGAAAGAGTAGCCCTTTTGAGGCAGCTGAGGTAGAAGCAATTTTGGAGGAGAGGAACTGGCCAAAATTCGATTGGGAAGAGATTTTTGCTTCAACAATAACCTGATTGAAAAACCAATTAAGGCAGGAGCCGCCGGATAGAATCGC
>WJOQ01000084.1 GCA_009618505.1 Clostridia bacterium
AAGAGTATAAGAACGGGGTTGTTTTTTGTTTCTCCCTGGCTAATAGGGTTTGCAGTTTTTCTCGTTTATCCAATTATAGCTTCCTTATACTATAGCATGACTCGATACGTTGGTATAGGCACACCTACATGGATAGGCTTTTGGAATTACTCTTTCCTTGTTAAGGATGAACTTTTCTGGACCAGTTTATATAATATCACCTACTATCTTGTCTTTGCTGTTCCTCTGGGATTTGCGGTAGGGCTTAGTTTAGCTCTCATTATGAACTTTAGGGTAAAGGAAAAATCCATTTACCGCACAATTATTTATTTCCCTGCCATCCTTCCCATGTTTGCCTCAGCCTTTATCTGGCTTTGGATGTTCAATCCTCAACTTGGAATCATCAATGCTTTGTTGGGTTATGTCGGCATTGACGGACCTGGTTGGATTGGCAGTCCTACTTGGTCAAAGCCCTCTTTCATCTTACTGGTTCAATGGGGAGCAGGGGGTCCAGCTATAATTCTGCTTGCCGCTCTTCAAGATGTGCCTCGTGAGCTTTACGAAGCGGCTGAGCTCGATGGAGCTGGTCAATGGTATAAATTCAGGCGTATTACTCTTCCCTCCATTAGCCCTGTAATTCTCTTCCACGTAATAATGGCCGTAAGTGGTGCCTTTCAATTTTTCGATTTGCCTTACATTATGACCGAGGGAGGTCCGGCGAATTCCACCCTTTTTTATAGCCTCTATCTTTATCGCAATGCCTTTCAGTATTCAAAAATGGGATACGCCTCTGCTATGGCCTGGATTTTATTTATGCTAAATTTGGCAATTGCTATTATTATTTTTAAGACTTCATTACGTTGGATCTATTATCGAGCAGGATAGGGAAGGACAAGAAGGAGAAGTGAAAATATTACTTAACAGGAAAACAGCTAAGTTTTTGAAAGGACAGGTAGTTACCCGGGCTATTCTTCTGGCTGTATGCATTCCCTTTCTTTTGCCATTTTTTTGGATGCTCTCTACTGCCCTCAAAAATTTGCCGCAAACAGTGACCTTTCCGCCGGTTTGGATTCCTGATCCCATCGTCTGGGACAATTTTAGAGAAGCGATTCAAACAATTCCCTTTTTTACTTACTTCAAGAATACCGCCTTTTACGTGGCCTTCAGCATTGTTGGTACGCTTATTTCCTGTCCTTTTGTAGCTTACGGCCTTTCTATGGTTCGCTGGCCTGCCCGTGACTCTTTACTGCTGCTAATTCTTGCCACAATGATGATTCCCTTTCCGGTGACCATGGTTCCCTTATTTATTATCTTCGGAAAGTTAGGATGGATTAATACCTATGCACCATTAATTGTTCCCACATTTTTTGGAACTCCCTTTTTTATTTTTTTACTGCGTCAATTTTTTATGACCATTCCTCCAGCTCTTCCCGATGCTGCCCGCATTGATGGAGCCTCAGAGCTTACTATTTTTGCCAGAGTTATCCTTCCTTTATGCAAACCAGCCCTAGGGGTTGTGGCTCTCTTTCAATTTCTGGCTAGCTGGAACAATTTCATGGGGCCCTTAATTTATTTAATGGAGGAATCCAAGTATCCTCTTTCCTTGGGTTTACAAGATTATCGAAGTACCTACTTTGTGGAGTGGAATCTATTTATGGCTGCCTCAACAATAGTAGTGGTTCCCACCGTTATAATCTTTTTTATCTTTCAAAGACGTCTTATTGAGGGAATACATCTTACAGGTATAAAGGAGTAAAGGTATATTCAACCCTTCCCGTAGATGCCTAAAAATCTTTTTAGAAAGCCAGGAAAAATCATAACTAATTTAGCAAAAGGGTAAGATTCCCCCCTGATCTTTGTTGAAAATTCTGTGCAGAAATTGCATTAATCTGAATTTGCTTATGATATAGTGGATATTGTGTAGGTAGGTCTATTCCTAAAACTAGTGAAAAGGAGAAAAAGAAAATGGAAGTCAAAGCACGGGTTGAACCTTCCGAGGGAAAAGTTGGCGATTCAGTAACGCTAAGAGTTCAATTTG
>WJOQ01000401.1 GCA_009618505.1 Clostridia bacterium
AAGCTGGAGGAGTATCTGTAGGACTCAATATTAATTTGCCCGCCGAACAAAAACCGAACAAATACATTGGAACCTACCTTGATTTTCGCTACTTTTTTGTGCGGAAAGTTATGTTTGTGAAATACTCAGTCGCCTTTGTTATCTTCCCGGGAGGATTCGGTACTCTGGATGAATTCTTCGAATCCATTGGATTGATACAGACACACAAAATCAAACCTTTCCCGGTGATTCTGGTAGGGAGAGAGTATTGGAAAGGTCTAAAAGATTGGATGGATAAAGCACTTTTAGCCGGAGGAAAAATTTCTCCTGATGATATCAATTTGTTTCGTATAATAGATGAACCTAATGAGATAGTGAATTTCACAAAAAATAACCAGCCGCATGATTAACCGACTCTAAATAGACAGACTCCTATCCTTTTAAATCAGATACTCCTTAACCACATCTATGGTCGCTTCTGCTTTCCCGCTCGATTGAGCTACCGCAAGAGCTTCTTTGTTAGCATAAATTTGCAGAGCTTTTTTCATTATATTGGCAAATAACTCTCTAGACAGAGCCATAGCTTTAACCGGCTCCATACGATAAGTAAACTGGTCCTCTCCGAACCAGCCCTTATAACCCGTATCAATAGCAGCATAACAAAAATCAGCCAGGCGCCAATTGTCCCCTGTGCCTGATATTCGGTCTTCATCGTTGCTATGTAATTTGGCATTGTTAATATGAAAATTGGTTAAGGGCACATTCACTCTCTTTAAAGTATAAAGCATGTCCGCTGGCTCGGAGGCATACATCTGTTCATGGCCATAATCAACACAGACTCCCATATTAGTTCCCCCGCATTCTTGATTAACCATTAAAGCTACTAAAGCAGCTTTATGGGTAGTAGAGATTATTATATTTCCTTCTCTTGGCTCATGCAGTTTGGCTTCCACGCCAAAGATGAGATTCTCCTGGCTAGCCTTTTTGTTTATGGCTATGCATCCTTCAATGAATCTATCCAGAATCTGGCCATAATTAACCTGGAAGTTATAATCCCAGCCATCTGAGCCCGGCCATAAAGATACACTAGTGCAACCCATTTCTTTAGCAATCTCTATTCCTTGTAAAGCTATTGCCAGGGCATCCTCTCGGATACTTTTATTAACATTGGTTATTCCGCCTAATTTCCACTTGGGGTCAGTCCATAAATTGGTATTCATATTGGTAGGAATAAGTTTATATTCAGTCAAAGCCTCTTTTGTCCTTTGAATTACTGCCTCATCTTTTTTGTAATTTCTATCAATAAATATTACTTCGTGAAACTCAATTCCTTTCATTCCTGCCTGTGCTACTCGTTCTATTTGGGATATAACATCACTTTTAAAGTTAGGCTCATTGCTAAGGTAACCAACTGGAGCAAATCGGTCAGTAAAATCACCGGCACACCAATGTCCGGCAGCAAGCTTTATTCCAAAATCATCAAAAAACTGCTTCAGTCTGTCTCCCTTTAAGTATCCTCTGTACTCAGTCTCCAATCTGGCTAAATTTTCTCTGTCTATCTTCATTTGTTGCTCCTTTTTTTTTTGCTTTTTTCCTGGGTCTAGGGACTATTTTATGCGTGTGCGGAAGAGCATCCTCCCCCTGTCCCTGCATATTCTATCTTAATAGAAAAAGGGAGAAGGTCAATAAATACCCAGGATTATTTATCTGTCTGTGTTTGACAGGAATTTTGGATTCTGATAAATTACAATCAGTCTCTTAGGAAAACTGGTAACAAGTTCTCTTGGGATGAGCTGAGGCATGTCTAGCCAGAAGTGAGCAGAGTTGGGATTAAATTTCAATGATGAAAAAGGAAATATTAATTTTTGGAGCAGGAGCCCTATCTCTTGGCTTTTTAGGTCCAGAGCTGAGTAAAGACTATCAGATTACTTTTATAGACAGAGAATATAAAAGTGATTTTCTGGCTTATCTGAAAAGAGAAAATCAATATCGCCTTAATATTTCTTTTCCGCAACTTAAGGCAATTGAGGTAAAG
>WJOQ01000383.1 GCA_009618505.1 Clostridia bacterium
AAGAAATAATATTTGTTGTAGAAGAATCGGCAGAAGGTGGCTATGAGGCAAAGGCCTTAGGACATTCTATCTACACGGAAGCGGAAGATCTCCAAGAGCTAAAAGTAGCAGTGAAAGATGCGGTGAGATGTCATTTTGAAAAAGAAAAAATGCCTAATGTCATCAGATTGCACCTGGTGAAGGATGAGGTGCTAGCGGTATGAGAATGCCGAGCGACTTGAATGCACAAGAACTGAGTGAACTCCTGCACAAAACCACGCTTCTACCCACACTAGCCTTAGGAACCATTTTATGAAACTTGATCAAGACAAGAGAACGAAGTGAAGCAATCTCCTCCTCTCCCTCTTATTCGATTTGACAAAAGCCAGAAAAATGCTATCCTGTACGCGTATAGCATGAGCGAGACCATCCATACGGGGAGGTAGGCAAAAAGAAATTGTTCGACAAAGGAGGGAAAAATCAAAACCTTCCGGTCAAAAGCAAACATCGCTGTCAAGGTTATGCAATGACGAGCCCATTCTTTCGAAATTGGAAGAATGGGTTTTTGCCAGTGAAGCACCTCGTATTGAGCCAGAGTTTAAGAAACTGATGGAGGCATAGAATATGACACAAACAAAGGTTTTGAACCTCAAAAAGATTACAAATATCCTTAAAGAGTATAAAGAGAAATTAAAGGAGAAATACGGAGTCAAAGAAATTGGTGTCTTTGGCTCTTACATAAGAGAAGAAGATAAGGAAAAAAGCGACCTTGATATACTTGTGGAGTTTGAAGAGGATGCAAAAATTGGACTTTTGAAGTTTGTGAATATGGAAAACTATTTGAGTGAACTTATTGGTGTGAAGGTTGATTTAGTGGAGAAGTCCGCATTAAAGCCGAGAATAGGTAAACACATATTGAAAGAGGTGGCCCCCCTATGAAAAGAGAGGTAGGAGACTATATTGAGGATATTATTAGTGCCATGGGAAAGGCTATAGACTTTGTTAAGAACATATCTTACGAAGAATTTATCCGAGACGATAAAACTGTCTTTGCTGTAGTAAGAGCACTTGAGATTATTGGTGAGGCAGCCAAAAATATTCCTGATGATATCAGAAAAGACTATCCTCTCATACCATGGAAGGATATGACAGGAATGAGAGATAAAGTTGTCCACGAATATTTTGGAGTTAAGTTAAGTATCGTGTGGATAGCTGTTAAAGAGGAAATACCTCCTTTGAAACCTATTTTTGAAAAAATCTTAGGGGACCTTGAAGAATGAACATCAAGAATTTAGTTCCAGGTTCGGAACAGAGGACAAATTGAGATGCCTGTTGTAAAAACTGATTTATGGAAGGGAAGAGAAAAAGAAACGAAGAAAGAATTGATCAAGAAAGTAACCTCTGCAGTAGTTGATGCTATCGATTGCCCAATTCAGGTTGTTCAGGTAATAATCAATGAAGTGGATAAGGATAATTGGGGGATAGGTGGAGCGCCAGCGTCAGTCAAATTTCCAGATAGGCAGAAGAATCAAGACCTGACACCAGCTATGCCACTTTCTTTAAGACTACTGAAAGCACCGCAGTGAATGCCCCGTGAAACACGTTTCTTTCTGTCATTGAGGAGTTCTGAAAGCCGTCAGGACGACGCGGCAATCCGCGAAGCGTCGCGAGGTTGCCAAGAGCAACCGTGGCGATCTCATTCATATTACGGAGTTTACCCCCAGTGACGTAACAGGGATTGCTTCACTCCGTTCGCGATGACAAGCGAGGAACAAATAAAACAAAATCAAATAGGCACAGTGTCATTATTGTTGACAGGCTGAGTCGCTGTATGCAAGCTTTTGGCATGCCCCGCATATCAAGAGTTGCAGTAATAGGTTTTCCTCATCATCCTGCCTAAAGGGAGAATTATCAGGAAAATATACACTAGTCTTGGCTTAACCCAAGACGATTTGGCCAAGAAAATGGATCAAGAAGAGCTTTTACTATGCCTGCAGTTGAAGTAAAACATATAGTCAAGTCATACGCAG
>WJOQ01000185.1 GCA_009618505.1 Clostridia bacterium
GAACGATGGGCTTCCTAGTTTCAATTATGAAAAACTGCTCTTCTGCGAACCTTATAATGTCAGTCTCATAGGCAGGATCTCTTAGACTGGGGGGCTTGACCAGGGCTTTCCTGGCCCGCTTTGTCCTGCCCCTTATTAGATTCGTCAGCTGGGCCTGTCTGGCTTCCTCAGTCGTCCCCAAGTAACTACTGGCTGGCCTGTATGTTCTCGGCATTTATAATTAGCTCCCTCAAAGATATCCAATAAAAAAAGCGGACACCTAAACCTTTCGGATTCGCGATCCGGATGGCTTAAGTGTCCGCTCCTCGGACCTTAACCTTTTTGGGCCTCGCTTTACCTGATTATCTTCACAATTATACTCTATTTATTATTTCTGTCAAGGAGATAGTCAAATCTCTCTTAATCTCACCACTGGCTTGATAAAATTCTCTTGATACAGCGATTCTAATTCCATCATCAAGAGTATGGGCTAAAAAAGTTATATATTTTTTATAATTACCGATTTACTACCAATAACTTCAGGGGTCGGGAAAAAGAACCCGACCCCTGAAGCTTAAATCTTTTGCTAGTTTCTGCTATCGCCTGAAGAACAGTTGTTCTCCAGCATAACGCGTCAGGGTAGCAAAACCCGCATGCGGAATGTTCCCCAGCTTCTTTGACATTATCATAGGACACTTAACCTTTTGCGCTACAGGAATGAAAAAGAGATTCTCGTAAAACAGATCGCGGTACTTCTCGACTAGTCCTTCTCTCTCTTGTGGAGAAACTACTATCAGTCGGTTGACTAAATCAAAGAACTCTTTTTCTACCTTTGGTGGCTTTTCACCCTCTTTCCCGTTCGTGAAATACCATACATCCCATAACCGGCCACACGTTCCAAGGCTATCCTTCCAAGCAGATAACCCCCACCATAGAGGCAGGTGGTCCCATTGCACTGAGGCTTTCAACTCATTTGCTGCGTTGCGTACCCACCATAAGCCCCCATCTAAGACTTTCATGGTTGCCTTAATCCCTACCTTTTTCCACTGCTCTATTACCATTTCTGTCACCGGTACCGTATCTGTACCCTGCATAGAAATCTCAAAGGGGATAACAAACGTTTTGCCATCAGGTCCCAAACGATAACCCTCTGCGTCTCGCTTGTCCAGACCAATCTCATCTAGGAGCTGATTCGCCTTTTGTGGATCGTAAACACTGGGTACTGCTGTAGGAAGTTCGGCAAAGCCAAAGTAGATGGCATCAATTATCTCCTCACGGTCTATGGCCATGTTTAAGGCTTTTCGGAAGCGAACATCCCTTACAATCTTGCGCCATACTGGATCCAGGTAAGTACAGTTAAACGATATGTCAACTGGTGCGAAATGCAAGTCTAACAAGACTGTCCGATAACCCCCTCTTTCTTCATTCTCCTTGTAGAGAGCTAAATCCGGCAGCTTGGCAAACTCTTGCAGAAAATCTATCTCTCCCGCTAGCGCTTTGATGCCACATATGGCAACATCCGCAACTAAATCATCCCTAAGCGTATCAATGTAGGGTAGTTGATTACCCTCTGTATCTACCTTGAAGTAATAGGGATTCCGTTCGTACGTGAATACCGTTGGTGTCACCTCCACTAGCATCCAAGGATAAAGAACAGGAAAACCAACTGCCCTTCGGCCGGTAAGCTCCCAATTAATGATATCCTTTAGATTGAATAAGGTCCACCATTCACCCTTCGCCAGCATTTCCTCTTTGATTAGCGGTTCCAGTTCTTCCAGCGGGGTATAGCGGATGTGAAAGTTCTTCAAGTAGTGTTTGGGCTTCAGTAACTCCGAGTAGCCTCTCCACTGAATCGTTGATAATTGTGCAGGAAATCCTCCATACGGCTCTGTAAAGCTTATGCGAAATGTGTACTTATCCATCACCTCCAACTTCAGTGGTTCACCGTCGTCTCTATTACCAGATCTCATCCACCGAGGGAAAATTGAGGTAAGCTTCTCATTCAGTAAAAAATCCTCATAGGTGAAAAGCACATCCTCGCTAGTAACAGGCACACCATCAGACCACTTCAGGCCTTCTCGCATATAGAAGGTAAAAATCTTTCCATCCTCAGAGACCTCGAAACCTTTCACCACGTTCCCCCCTACATCTTCTGCAAGGATTCCCGGTGCCCCCACTAGAGGTTGGTTGTTCACACCCCAAACATCTGGACTCCAGTCCGGGGCAGGACGAACTGTCCTTAGCACTCCTCCATATTGCCCAACTTCGAAATCAAGATCTCCTTTGGGAACCTTGTTCCGTTCTGAGCTCACTACTAGAGGCTCATCTGGTAATCTCTCTTCTACAGGCGGAAGCTCTCCAGCAGCTACCATTGTCTTGAGTATAGGTGACTCATTGTACGTCACTGCTGACGCTGAACTGATTCCTAGGAGACAGAAGACTCCGCTTAGCAGTACTACTGTTAATTTTCTCATCACTTTGTATCTCCTTTTAATTTAATTTGTTTTGATTTTTGATCTCTTTATATAATCCCCTAATTTCAAAGAGTGTAGCTAGTAATATCATCACCTCTCTTTCTGCTACTGATATCTTTCTTTGACAATCAGGAGTTGCGTTTATCCTCCGTTTAATTTTTTGATTACCTTTATTTAGGCTGCTTAGTCTGGGCATTCTCCCGAAACCAGTCGAATACGGCCATGCGGATAAGATGGGTGGGAGCTAATCTTCTATGCGAGGCTTCTTGTCGGATCCAATCTATATCTTCTTTAGCAAATCGAACATGATAGCCTTCCTTTGAAAGTCGTTTTGGTTTTGGCATATTAACTTCCTTTCGGCTTACTTTATAACCTATTACTTTATATTATATACTAAAAATAAAAAGTGTCAAGAGGGTCTCTTTTTGTTCGGTTTTCTCTTTGGAATCGGCCTTCCTCTTCTCATCCTTTGCACTCTACTCATTTCCTTCTTCAACCGGGGGAGCTCCCGCGGCAGTTTAACAATCTCTAAAAGTTCCTTTAGAAATCCCATAGTTTTATCTCACATCCTCAAAATCGTTGTAATATAGAACTGCCTTACACAAAATCGCTTGAATGAGCTTACCTCATTTTACATAGGTCATATAGTTCATATCATATCGTCAAAGTGCCTGTGTGAGCCTGTATGAGCGTCTTTTTTTACTCGCTACTATTCGTTTAACTTTGACTCCTCAATTTTCCTGACTCTTATAGCCTTGAAGTCTTGTGGGACTTTCTCCACCTTAAAAGAGACTCTATCTCCTTTTTTCAGCTTTGATTTTTCCTCAATATCCCATTTGTGGACAAAGTAATCCTTTCCCTGCGAGTCGATAAACCCGTATCCTTTCTTGTTATTAACACGCTTAACTACGCCTTCCATATCAGCTACCTCCCTTCATTTCATATTCTCCTCAAGGTCTGTGATCATAACATCAATCCCCAACTGGCTGGCTCTCGTTGACTTAACTATCGCTATTATACTGGCCAGGCGGTTAGCAACAGCGTTATTCTCGGTGCGGATTGCTGCTAGGAAAGCTCTGATTTGCTTTCTTTCGTTGCTTAGTATATTCTTCTCTTTGGGCATTCGATTGCTCCTGAGGGATCGGGGGAGTCCATTCAAACCTGATCCCTCTCTTTTTTTGTAATATAATTTCTTGATTCTGTTCTCTGCTTCATAAAAGCCCCCCTTTCAAAATCCTCTCTTTTTCCTATCTCTGTCTAGTTCGCTTCTAGTCAAGAAATAGGGATTATCTTCCCAATCCTTATCTCTGATCATTATTCCTTTCATACAACTGTGACAAGCGTTCCCTTCTTGCTGATTTCTTGCGTGTTCACCGCAAAACGTGCATTTTGTTAGCATATAACCCCCTTTTCATTCTGCTTTGTTCAATTCTCTATTGATCCGCCAGGCTTGAGTTCTTATTTCCTCTAAGTACTTCTCACCTTCCGAGCTCAAGGTCTCACGAGTCCTGATTATGTCTGTACCAAGGATAATGACAGTCAAGGCTTGCTTGCATTGTTCCACAACTTCGCTATACTTGTTTCCGGGAGTGTTCCTCATCACGATTCTCTCTTGTGGGGGCTTGGTCTTAGGCACCTATCCGGGCCAAGCCTTCTCAATATTTCTTCTGAGATAGCACTCCACCGATCCTTCCCACCTGCCTAGCTATATCCTCAACTCTGTCTTGGTGTTTGGTGTCAAACGAAGCTCGCAGAATAAGAGCCAGGGCGTTCCTTATTTCGGCTGTTTTCTCATCATTCATATAGGCCATTCAAAGATCCTTCCCTTACCCCGCCCTGCAGGGAATTTATTTTTAATATTTTCTGTCTCTTTCTCTCTCTCTCTCTTCTTTATTTTCCTGACTCGTTCAGTCATTTCATTACCAATCATTTTCAAAGCCACGACTAAATTTTTTCCCTGGATCGCTCTCATTACTACCTTGAAAGGTCTCTGATATTTTTCTCTCATTTTATCTTCTCCTCGAGGTCCGTCAGCATTAGGTCAATCCCTAGCTGGCTGGCTCTGATAGAACCTACTATCTTTATGGTCCCTGTTAGCTCCTTCCCGATAGCGTTGTTGCTCACCCTTATTGACTCTAGGGTTGCCTTGATTTGCTTTCTCTCCTGCTTTAATGTAGCCTTCTCTTGATCAGTCATTTTGACTGCTCCTGGGGGGCTGTCTAACCTTAACCGGTGCTAGCCCCTCTCTCTTGTTGTATTGTCAAAAGGGAAACTTCCAGACTTTCCTGACAACTGTTCTCCCGATAGCCTTGTTCTTTGCTCTCCTGGCTATCTTCTTCGGCTTGCCTGATGTCACAGTCTCAAGGTCGTTTGCGTGACGTGCCAGCCTATAAAGCCAGCTTACTATGCTCATCTTCTCTCCTTCCCTTAGTGAACGCCCTTAGCTCCTGAGCCAGAACGTTGAACTTTCTTCGTTCCCTGAGCATTGCCCGCATCTGGCAGGTTGCCCTTCTCACCAGGTTGTCAAACTTTTTATTCATATTCTCTCCTTTCTTGTTCGTTCTCCTGGTATCTCTCCTAATAACATTCCTCACAGACGTTAAAATGAACCCCGCCCTCTGAGTAGCTTCCCTCAGTCAATTCTCCACAAAGCGGGCAATTATGCACTTTTTGCTCCTTTCTGAAATAATTTGACTGCCATATAGGTCATTTTAGCTTTGCTAATTCTATGATCATAGACGTTCTGCCATCACTTCGGCCAGGGTATGATCACCGAAATACATATCCCGCTCAATCCCTAGCCCTAATGGCTTGCCCCTGTACTCTTCTAGCTCTTTCAGGCTAAAATAGCCTAGCTCATTCTCTAATCCCCTGACGTACCCGAAAAAGATTCCGGTCTCAGGATCAAACTCAGTGGCGTACCAAGTCCAGGATCCGCATGGGTCAAAGAATTTGACTATAACTAGCGTAACCTCTGGTGATTTTTCCTCGTTGGTATAAAGCGGCGGGAGCTTCTTTCTTAGCTCTTTGGTGAGTAATTTCATGTTTTCTCCTGTTTTTGAAAAATACGCTCATAGGGGGTCATTTTGGGGACTTTAATTAAGAGAATGATTTATACTACCTGCCCCTATGAGAAAGCCCCTACTGTCCGGGAGCGGTATCACCAGGGTTAGAATCTGGCCCCTGGGTGAACCCTTGTTTTTGCCTCATAGCAGTTAGGACATTTCTGGTCCTTGATATCAAAATCCTTATAATCTCTGACTAAAGGCTTCCAGATATAGCCGCAACTACATTTCAAGAGGTGCTCCTTCTGATCATAAAATGTTATAGACATATCTGCTCCTCCAGCTTGTGGGTGTCCTCCTGTTCGATCCCTATGTATCTCAGGGTGACTCCCGGGCTTGCGTGTCCTAGCTTTTTCATTATCTCCTCTATCCGGACTCCCTGGGAATAAGCAGCATACCCCCAGGACTTTCTAAGACTGTGCGTTGAGTAATTGCCCTCAAGTCCTACCGCTGCGCAAGCATCCTTGATTATGTAGTGTGCGTTTTGCCTGGTCATAGGCTTGTCGCTCCTGATCCCTGGGAAGAGAGGGCTCCCCTTCTCTAATACCGGGCTGGCCTTGAAGAACGCTATAAGGGCGGTAGTCAGGGCTTTGTTGACCTTCAACTCCCTTTGCTTCTGGTTCTTGCTCTCCTTCAACCGGACAAACTTCCTGATGTTCCCCTGACGGTCCCTCACCTGATCAACCCTCAGACTCAGAAGGTCACTAATCCTTATTGCCAGGTTGCAGCCGGCAACGAACAGCAGATAATCCCTGACGTTCCTGTCCTTCAGATAGTCCTTTATTGCTCCTATCTTTGCCTTGTCTTTTATTGCCTTTACCTCTATCATCTTTCATTCTCCTTTATCTTGACTTGATACTTTACAGTTTATCAAATAAATATCTTTTGTCAAGTCATTTTAAGGAGCATATCCTTTCCAATCTCTCTAATCTGCATAAATCCTAGAAAAGTCTTTTTGACATAAGGCACTTATGTTAAAGTTTATAAGAATTACTCACTCCAAGCCATTTACCGAGAACTCCAAACAATTTTTAAGCCGTTTCGGGTAGAGCTCAACCTCCGAACCCCCCCCGACTCCTTTACACAACCTTGATCTTCCCCTGCCTGTCTGCCGTCTTGCAGGTCAATATCAGTCTCTTCCAAGGTTTTACCCTAACCATGCCTTTTCTTTCAGGTTTTTAAGGTCTTTAAGGTTTTTAAGGTTTTGAGTTAAAAAAAATGAGAAAAATGAATGTCTTTATTTGAAGTCTTGACGTCTTTGTTTAATGTGTTTTTCTTAATATCTTTTAAGATAGTGTTTATCTGGTTCTCGCTATCGCTTGACTGTAGAGGGTTATCGCATTTTGTCGTTACCTCATTAGGTAATAACCGTTACCTCATTAGGTAATTTTTTG
Source organism: Clostridia bacterium (assembly GCA_009618505.1). The sequence goes on from WJOQ01000185.1 coordinate 6,913, forward strand.
TTACCTCATTAGGTAATACCTGACTTTTAGCCTTCACTTTTTTGGTAACTTCTGCTTTTTATCCTTAGTTTTTCTCGGTCTATCTTGCCATAAGCTAGTGTCAGACTGTATTGCATACCTTTTATTACCTAGTTTGGTAACGATTCTTCTGTGTGTCAGACTAGACAAGGCTCTCGAAATATGCGGCTTCAAGATGTCCAGCTCTTTCTCAAACTGCTTCAAGGGAATGAAATCGGATAGCTTCTGCCACCCCCAAGTCTTGCGCACCAAGAATAGAAGAACCTTAGTCTCATATACTCTTAGATATTGCTTATAGACCGCCTCAATGAACTCGTTAGGTATCCTGATGTAATCGCTGTCTGGTCCCTCCCACCTGTTTTTAGCATAGTCTTTCTTCTTCCCTCTCCCACGTCTAGCCATATCCACCAGCGAGTCTTTTGTTGGCGGGCGTCCCCCCCGCTCCCTTCGGTAATTCTTAATATCCCGCTGTTTCCGCCTGACTGTCTCTGCCAGCTCTGCGTCAGTAGGTTCCTTTTCTTCCACTTATACCA
>WJOQ01000082.1 GCA_009618505.1 Clostridia bacterium
ATGGGAAGGATGGCATTTTCAGTTCAAGATTTTAGATCATTGCGATGATGATGCCTAAAGCCGTGTAAAGAGGTGGGTATCTTTGAAATATGACCATGGTCAAATCGACCCTTGTCCCCAAGATAGTATGCTTAGGAGTATAATACTCTAAAGTATACAAATTGTGACCATCCCGGTCACTTTAGCTTGTCATTGCGAAGGACGAAGTCCTGAAGCAATCTCGTTATGTGTTCGCCCTTCGCCTGTCGTTGCGAGTGCACCGAAGCAATCTCATTACATCTACCTTGACAAAGTCAAATTTCAGATTATACTATGTTTAGTTTTCTAAACAATTGTTTTACAAACTAAACAGAGGCAGGTTTGAATCATGAGAATTCATCAACCACTTAACAAGATTTTGAATAACGAAACCAAAGTAAAAGTTCTGCGTTTTTTGTATAGCAATGACATTGAGTGGAGCGGACGGCGAATTGCCCGAGAAATCCAGATAAGCCCAGCAACGTGTCATAAGGCTCTTCAAGGGCTTTACTCAGAGGGAATCCTCTTACTTCGTAATGTGGGAAGAACGCATCTTTATCAGTTCAATCATGACAATTATGTAGCTAAAGAACTATTGCATCCGTTGTTCAAAAAAGAGGAAAGGTTACTGAAAGTGATTTCTCGTCTACTGAGAGATGAATTTTCAGAGAAGGTAAAGGAAAGGGTAGTTTCCATAGCCTTATTCGGTAGCGTAGAGAAAAGGGAAGATCGTCCGGAGAGTGATATTGATCTCCTCGTGTTAGTGTCAAGGGCAAAGGATAAAGACAAAATAGAGAAAGACCTCGATAATCTTAACGAAAAGACAGTGAGATTGTTTGGAAAGATAGTGTCTCCTTACATAGAATCAGTTTCAGGATTCAGAAGAAAGTATAAACAAGGTCTTCCTGTGGTTAAAGAGATTGTGCAATCTCATAAGCTGATTTCTGGAAAGTCTTTAAGAGAGGTGATTTAAGTGGTTCCCAAGAGGATTAAGAAGAGAGTAATAGAGAAAAGTAACTATCGCATCTATTTACAAAAAGCCAAAGAGTTTTATGAAACAATGCATCAGGCTAAAGATAGGAATAATTGGAATGGTGTTGGTCTGAACGGGGTGCACTGTACAATTTCTTCTAATGATGCTTTACTGGTTTTCTATGCTGGAATTCGCTCATCCAGTCAAGACCACAATGTGGCAGTTGAGTTATTATCCTCCTCGGTAAAATTCCCTGAGGTGAAATCAAAGAGTCAAATTTTGAGGAGGATTTTAGCCAAGAAGAATTTAATTGAATATGAAGATAGAGATTTTACGGAGAAAGAAGCTCTAGATATCATCAAACTAGTGGATCGCTTCTATGGATGGGTCAAGGAGAAACTGCGTGAGTAGATATTTTCAACCTCTTTCCCAAAACATCCAGGGCTGCCTTTTTGTGCTCTGGAGAAAGATGAGCATATCTCAGGGTTATCTCAAAACTCTTGTGACCCAGAAGCTCCTGGACTGTTTTGAGATTCACTCCCGCCATTACCAGGCGAGAGGCAAATGTATGCCTCAAATCATGAAATCTAAAGTCCGTTATTCCGACTCTCTTTCTTGCCCCTTCGAAAGCTTTTCTAATATTTCCATACCGCTCCCCATTCTTCCCCCAAAAACCAGATTGACAAATGCTGAGATTTGGCCTAGGTTGCAGAAAGTAGCGATGTCGAAACAAATAGATAAGGTGAAGAAGAAGTTAATCGAGGTTTCCTTGTAGATATGGGTATTCTCCTTATAGCTGGTGTTTTTTCTTTTATGTGAATTCTGACTTGTCTTTTCTGTGGTTGAGGCAAAAAATAGTGCTACTCCCCTGGCTAGAAAGAACACTCAATGCCAGGTAGTCCAAGAAGAGGAGGGGGTGCTCCTTTTTGAAGTGAGAACTTACCCTCTTCTGAGAACAGATTGCGAGAATAGTAGCTGAGAGAGGAATGACTATGAAGAGAATCAG
>WJOQ01000080.1 GCA_009618505.1 Clostridia bacterium
TGTTGACAATTATGACCAGAAACTGGAAGGAGAAAAGAAAAAATTTGTTATCCGTAGATGGTATGAGTAAAGAGAAAGACAAGATTCCTACTATAGGTAAATTTAGTGAGGTGTTGAGAAAAAATTTTGAGGAAGTGAAAAGAAAGGAGGAGAAAGCTAAGGTGAGGTGGTATATTGGTAAGGACAGTCATGAGGTAGGACAGGTTTATAAAAAATTAGCCGATAAGATAAATAGAAGAATACGGAAAAGAATAGAATTATGTGACTTATTCTGAACACTATTTAGTCAACCCATAAATCAATGTTCAAAAACACTAGCTTGTCGGGTAATCCTTTTCCTGTAGGCCAGGTTGAGGCAAATGGTAGGCAGCCACCTTTGCTGAGGAGGAAGGAGAGTTCGTTTAATTATACTTCTTAAAGAATAAAAGCGCCTGTAGTAGTGATATAAATTCTTAGAAAAGACCTCTTCCTCCATTTTGGTTCCTGTAAATTCAAGACCATAAGTTCTCCTATTCCGATTAAGCCACCATTTAGCATCCTTTAGTCGACCCTGCTCTTTCAATCTTTTGTAAAGGGGTGTTCCGGGATAAGGACAAAGGGGCGACCAATAGGTACAAGGCACACGGTTCTTCATAAGGAAACCATAGGTCTCTTTAAAAACTCTTGGCTCCTCGTCATCAAAACCAAATATCATGCTAGCTGCTACCCTGATCCCTAATTTTCTATAGGCTTTTAGATTTTTCTCATAATGCTCAATTTTATTTATTGTTTTACCCACCGACTTAAGGCTCTTGCGAGACAAACTCTCCAGACCTACAGCCAGTTCAATACAGCCACTCTTTCGAGCAAGTTCGATTAACTCTCTATCCTCTGCAGCGCTTATGGTAGCCTGGCTAAACCAAAGAATCCTGAGGGGGATAATTGCTTTGAGTAACTTTCTTGCACGGGAGTGGCTGGCAAAAATATTGTCGTCAAGAAAGAAATAGATTTTTGCCCCAAGAGTCTTAATCTCATTGACAACATCAGAAATAGGTCGGGTTCTGTATCGTCCTCCTAAAAATTTCGTAACGGAACAGAAATCACAAGAATGAGGACATCCTCTTGCAGTTTGGATGGGGATGACCTGGTAATCTACATAATGAGATTTGTTTATTAGTGAAAATCGAGGGATAGGAAGATTAGCGAGTGATGGCCTTTTTTCTGCTGTATAAACCTTCTTCCTTATGCCATTTCTGAAATCATTTATAAACTGCGGCCAGGTCTCCTCAGCTTCGCCTACTATTATTGTATCGGCATGTTCCTTTGCCTCCTCTGGCTCCATAGATACATGAATTCCACCCATCACCACAGGCACGTTCCTTCTTCTAAACTCATCAGCAATTTGATAAGCTCTGTGTATGTTGATGGTATAGGAAGTAATGCCGACCAAATCAACTTTTTCCTCAAAGTTGATGTCCTCACATACCTCGTTTATAATAGAAACATCAATATCAGAGGGTGCTAAAGCAGCAAGGAGAGGAAAGGTGAGAGAGGGAATTATGAGTTTCTTTGACTTTAGTAGCTTACCATTCTCAAGATACCTGGTCGGTCCTATTAATTTTATCTTCATACTTGTTACTATATCTTAATTTGGGATACTGTCTATCCGAATGATGGTCTCACACTTTCTGAACACTATTTAGCTAATCCATGCTTCTTTATTTTACTATACAAAGTGGTGCGGGAAATCTCAAGAATCTGAGCGGCTTTACTTAGATTCCATTTAGTTTCTTCCAGGACAGTAGCTAAAAGATTTCTTTCCACTTTCCGCAAGCATTTTGAGCCAAAAGAAAGACCTGGTTTACCCAGGGAGGTAATATCCGGAGGTGACAAAAATAGATTTTCTTTTTCGATTAAGGGCTTCTTGGCCAGAATAACTGCTCTCTCTATAGTGTTTTCCAGCTCTCTTACGTTCCCTGGCCAGGGATAAAACATGAGACAATCAA
>WJOQ01000395.1 GCA_009618505.1 Clostridia bacterium
ATGCCGATATGGTGAGGTATCCATTATCTTTTCTGGCAGGGATGCCGCTAATCTCGCCGCTAAGTGCATTCCATTCTTCTACCCTTCCCTCTGATTTAAAGGAAATATCGACTTTGTGAGCCGTTTCCTTATCCAGGTTTACCACAAAGAATATCTTCTTTCCATCAATCTCTCTTTCTATATAAATAAAAGAGGGAGCCTCTAAAGCATTCTTTTCCTTTATTGAGATTTCTCTCTCTAAATTCTCTTCAAGAAGAGGTGCCAGCTTAGACAAGTTCTCGACTTCTATTAGCCCCTCATATTTAGATAGTCTTTTACATTCTTGGCTTTTTTGGCCGTCAACCGTATCGGAAAGAGGCCCAATTACAAAAACCTTACCTCCCTGCCTCAAAAAATCTTCTATGAGCTCTACAGTGGATGATTCTATATTCCTCATTGGTGGAAGAATTATCACTCTATACTGGGCCCGATTAACCAAAAACTTTTCTCCTTCTACCTTTCCATAGTCTTTTAGGATGAGTTCATCACCCAAGTCGTAATCATAATGGAGAGCTAAAATCCCGTCTGCTATTGCCTGGAACTCATCACTTATCCTCTGAACCTCATCACTATTCTTACCATTGAAAAGCGACCAGGCACCGCTAATTGGATGAATCAAAAGAACATCCCTTTTTGCCCTGCCTTTCATCAAGAGAGAACTCAAGCGAGCAAAGTAGTCTTCCACAACTTTATTATACTTCCACCAGGTTGTATTGTAGTTAAAGGAGGGTGGAAAATCCCTTTTTCTACATCCTTTGAGAGTATACAGAGTTAGGTGTTGGCATCTGAGCGTTACCCCCAGTGCATATTGCCAATCACCAACCCACTTTTGTCCTTCAAAGGTGAACTCCCATCCCGAGCACCCGTAAGTTTCTGAAAGAACTGTATTTCTTCCAAACTGGTTTGCTACTGATGAACACTGTTTTACAGTGAGAGTCTCATAGATAGATTCTGTGAGAATATCGATTCCTGGTACGTGTTGATAAACATAATGGGGCATTGCAGCACCAACTGTCTTTATTTGTCCGGGAAAATCATTCTCTAAAAGATAATGTCCAGTAAATAAGAGGTTATTCTCCTCGCACCACTTGCTGAGCTGCTTTGAATAAGCCTCCTGAAACCTTCGGGTTAGTGCAAGCCAATAATCATGTCGAACCTTATTACTCTTTTCAGCATCAAAAAAGAAATAGGGGACCACTTCAAGAAAATTGTAGCCACACATCTCCTCAAAGTACTCAGCGAAACCATCAGTCCAGGGTATCCATTCTATACCTTGCCTGAATGTCCCGCTAGAGAAATTGGGCTCATCGGTGAAAATGCCGGGAATAGTCTTTCCAAACTCTTTTCCTACCTCTTTTTTGTATGCCTCATAAGTTGAGTTTATAAAAGCTCTCACAGCATCAAAGTTCAAATTATCACTATAAGCATCATCATTAAACCATTCAGTCGGTTTTGCCACTTCTCTTGTAAAGACTAAACCTATCTCATTTTCTCTGGGTAAGAGTTTATCTTTTTCTTCACTTTTACGAAGATTAGTGATCTTTCCATTTTTCAGTTTGATGCAAAAAGATGCCAGTTCCTCTCCGGTGAGCTTCCTTTCTTTGGTGACTTTTTCCATTCCTAAAGCTTTGGCTCGGTATTTATCTCCCTGTGAGGGAACACGACCACCAGCGAACCCGGATGGCCATCTGTCCTCATCGTAAAGCCAGGCATTCATCCCTATCTTCCTGGAAACCTCAACAACAGCCTTTATACATTTCATCCATTCTTTGCCCAGGTATTCTGTTTCCAGTCCTTCTCTTGAATGCATGAAGAATCCCCCCATGCCGTGTTCTTTCATATCCTTTGCCTGTCTTACCAGCTCATCTGAAGAAAGCTTATCATTCCATGACCAGAAAGGAGCGCTTCGGCAGTCTTTTCCAGGATTTAAGAAATCTTTCTTTAAATCTATCACAACACACCTCCCTTAGACATCAAAGAATGCCTTTTTCAGAGCACTTCCCATATTTATTTTCCTTATTCCATGCCTCATAACTTCCCTTTAGAATTAATTCCATCCATATTCGTATCCTGTTTCATACATAGTGACAATATTTTCTGGAGGGCTAACTACTTGAATATTATGGCAAGGAGCCAGGATATACCCTCCTCCTTTTCCCAGGATACGAAGATTGTCTATTACTTCCTCCCGAACCTCTTCTTTTGAGCCAAAAGCTAAAGTATATTGGTTATCCATCCCTCCATGAAAAACTACCTTATCACCAAAATCACGCTTGAGACCCTCCCGCTCCATTCCCTTGCATCTCCACTGAATGGGATTCAAAACATCCATACCAGCTTCAATCATATCTGGAATGATCTTCCGAATAGCTCCGTCACTGTGATGGAAAACAAAAGCTCCTGCTTGATGAGCAAGATCCATCATCCGTTTCATTCGGGGAATGAAGAACTGATGAATCTGCTCTGGTGAATACATTAAGTCTTCTTGTGAACCCAAATCTTCTGCTACATAGGTAATCATAATTTTACCAGGAATTGCTTCATAAATGCGCAAGGTATTCTTATAACAAAGACTAAATAGCTTGTCCAGGCAAAAGTGCACCATCTCAGGATTGAGAATCAAATCAATGAGAGCCTGTTCCTGTCCACGCAGATTCTTATAGGTTAAGAAAGGCTCTGAACCACCACCGCGAATAGGGTAATCTTCTTTACCCATAATCTGGCCACGAATTTCCGAATAATCGTACCAATCCGGACTGGGCCACTGATAGCTTTGCTTAATTTCTTTGACTGTTTGATATTTAGCTAAGGGATGATAAATACATTCTCGATATACTCCTGTGCCATAGCTTACACCTTGAAAACAACAGCCAAAAATATCTGTATCTTCAGGCAGGGATGGTCCTATGTACCCTGGCTCTACCGTAATAACTCGATCAATGTGAAGACGCTTAAAGAGTTCTTCTTCGTTGTCGCACTTTAAGTAGTTTATAAGTTTCTTGGTTGCCTCCTCTGTAGCCCAGTAATCCATAGGAACTCTATCAGGCTTTTGGCCTTTAAGCACAGCCAGCCAGCGTTCTCGTGGGGTCATTGTTTCCTTGGGCATACTCTTCTCCTGGTATAGTTCTAGTAATATTGTGATATCTAGAAGTCAATGGTTCAGGGGTTAGAATCAACTTTGGATCTGCATACTGCCGGACACACAACTCTAGTTACTTAAGGGATACCTCCCATACTCGTGAGCTGTCTTAATCATGGTGATAATGTTCTTTGCAGGAATCCCATTGTCTAGCTCAGTTGTGGAGCCAAGAAAATAACCTGAACCATAGCCAGCATCCCTGATTGCCTGAATAACTCCTCTTTCGACTTCTTCCTTTGTGCCATAGGGCATTAGTTCGGAGACATCAATTCCCCCGGCCAAAAATATCTTATCTCCATATAAATCCTTTACCTCCTTTAAGCTCATCCCGGCCGCAGTCTCAATAGGATTTAGCCCGTCAATACCTGTCTTAACTAAATCGGGCAGAATCGACGTTAAATTACCATCTGAGTGAAAAAGACATTTAATATTATGTTCATGCCAGGCCTTTACTAATCTTTCGAGGCGTGGATAGAATTCCTTTTTAAAAAAATCAGACGAAAATATCGTCTTATCCTTGAAGGCAATGTCTGAATAAACAAGGGTTAATGGAGAAAGCTCATAATCAGCAATTGCATGGACTCTTCTTATCTCTGCTAAATTCAGGGCCTCAAGCCATGCGGAGACCAATTGAGGATTCTCAGCATAAAGGTAGATAAAAAGATCAAGACCTGCTATGTTAAAAGCGGTATCCAAACCTACTGGACTACAGGTTAAAAGTTCAACTGTTCCCTTTAGCCTTTTCTTGCGCCATAAGAAATCATTCCGAAAGTCCTCCACAAACTTCCCACTATCCATAAGGATAAGGCTGCCCATGGAATCCAAATACACCTTCTGAGGGTTATTTAATTTCTTAATCTCTTTTTCCACGAAACAAGACAGTTCCTTCACCGTTTTAAAAGGTCTTTTTTCTACCCATGTAGTCCATCGCTCAACCCGATATATGAAGCCATCCCTTTCTGTCACTTTTGGTTTTTGAGGAAAGGCGATAGACCTTGTCATATCCAAACAATTACTTATTGCCTCCAAAACTGTCTCTGGTCCATTCTTAAGGGTTAGCTTTCTTTTGGCATAATAAGAAATCGCCTCATCATTGAATAATAAATCATAGATCGGTATCCTGTCAGGCTCCTCAAAGTTAAGAGTTGCCTCCACCCGCTCTCGTTTGGTCATCTTGTTGACTCCTTTCATACCCCCAAGTTCATTCAAATCTTTCTTTTGTATTAGTTCTTTGGGTCCTAGCCATATATTCAGAAGAATATACAGGTTTTGCTCTTTGAAACAAACACTGTTAAGCTTCCTTCAGGAGAATTTTCCTATTTTCCCTCCGCTATTTTCCTTTTAAGTTCTAAATAATACAAGAAGTTTTCCAAGGGTACATCTGGTGGTACTAGATGGTCAACAGTTGGGATATAGCCGCCTGTTTCCAGCATGGGTACAATTTTCTTTCTTACCTCGCTTTCAATTGCTCTTTTATCCTTGGCAAGTGCGCGTTTATCAATTCCTCCGATTAAAGCTAAGTCCCTCCCGTACTCTTTGCGAATTTTTACCGGGTCCATCCCTGCTGCTGCTTCCAATGGCCAGTGACAATTTATGCCTGCCTCAATCAATAAGGGAATTAGAGCTTCAGTATTCCCATCGCTATCCAGTTGGATAACCTTCACTCCATATTTGCGAAAAAATTCAACAATTTTCCTGTGCCGAGGCAAAAAGAATTTCCGATAAATGTTAGGGGAAATTAATGGCCCAGTTTTATAAGCAGAGTCTTCGTCAAAGGTAAAAGCATCAATTTCAACTTCCTTCAACGCTTTTTCGGTACTCTTGACAAAAAAATTCCACCATAAACTCCAATATTTCATGGATGAGGTTGGCTTGATCGAAAAAAGCATAGGATGAATTTTCAGTGCCAAACATTTCTCTAAGATTCCAGTATAGACCTCCAAAGCCACAGTTTTCCGTAAGGTAAAGAAGATAATTTCTGTTTTTCCATTTTTCCTTCAAATCAATCCAATTTTGGGGATAACGACTCGGTTCATAAGGATCGAAATTCTTTTTTATCTTCAGAAAATCACTGCGGTTCTTTACAAAAAAATCCATATATGTATCCATGGAAAGTCGTGTGTCTCTTACAGTGCCTTCCTTAAATCCCCTGGGTCTTTGCCCCCACCTATCTATGAAGATTATGTATCGGTCAGTTTCTTCAATGATCTTTTCAAAACCGGGAATTGGTCCCATATCCAACTTAATAAAATCCCTTCTATCTAAATGGGCAAATTTTGGTTCACCCCTAAACCAATCGCCTTTTAGTTCATCTTCACTTAGCCCTTCTTTTAGCTATCTTTCGTAGGTCTGTCCCCAAATCCCCAGTTCAAAATATGGATAGCGGTCAGTCTGTCGAAAATTCATAGCGGCAAAATCTCTTTCCCTGCTGTTCATCTTACATCCTATTCCTTTGGCACGCTGGTGGCGGCTGAAACTATCTTTATGCCCTGTGCACCGTGCATAGCAAAACCAACTCTTAATTACTTTATCCATAAACTCCGTAACAATGAAAGAGCCATTTTTGCCCCAATTTTTGCCAACGTGTCAAAGTTAATTTATCTTCACTGTCAACACAAAGGAGGGAAGTATTTTATGGATACTCCCATCCTACCCGTCGTTTCCATGCCTTTCGTTAAGCTACGTCCAACCTAGCGCTTAAAGAAATATTGACAGGCATTACCAGGACCCTCGAAACCCCAGGAACCTGCCAACAGATATTCTGGTACATTACGAACGTCGTTATTGATTACTAACATTTTTCCCGGCCTTCGACAAATACCACCTACCCAAAAATTCTCGGCACATATTTTCGGCATTTTCATAGTCAGGTCTGCTCGCTTTTCTTCGTCCGCAGCAACTACTATCTCATCATGCACTGCCAGCGCTCTCTTCATCTCTGGAGGGGGTTCTTCTCCTTTTTCACCACGGGTTTCGTGCCACAATGCCCACATTGGGGCCGCCATAGAAGGACCCCACTCCATCTGTGAAACTGGGACGTAATAACGGTACACAAGCGGCCGCTCGGCACCACCAGAGCCAGCATTAGACTTTCTTTATTAATTCTCATCTTCAAAGATTCATCACCAGTAACTTCAGGGGTCGGGACAAAGAACCCGACCCCTGAAGCTTAAATCTTTTGCTAGTTTCTGCTATGGCTTGAAGAATAATTGTTCCGCAGCAAAATTGGTCGTAATTGCAAAACCCTTATGCTGAACATTTCCCAGCCTCTCCGACACTATCAAAGAATACTTAACCTTATCTACTATGTTAAAGAAATAAACATTCTCATAAAGCAGACGGAGATACTCATTTCTTACCTTTTGCACCTCTTCAGGAGAAACTGCCAATGATTGGTAGAGTAAATCTAAAAATCTCTTAACCTCTGCTGGAGGCTCTTCACCCTCTTTTCCGCCTGTAGTATACCACAGATCCCATGGTGGCCCTATGGTTGTGTCGCCCCAGAAAAAGTGAGCAAAGTTATGCCATACAGGCAGAGAGGTCCACATCGAGGTGGCCTTAAGCTCATTTACTGCTTTACGTGTCCCCCATAGTCCTGGATCTATCGTCTTCATTGTTGCCTTAATTCCCACTTTTTTCCAACATTCTACCACTAATTCAGTTACCGGCACTATATCCGCAGCATGCATAGCAATCTCAAAGGGGATGACAAACGTCTTGCCATCAGGCCCCAGGCGGTAACCCTCTGCATCTCGCTTGTTCAGACCCATCTCATCTAGGAGCTGATTTGCCTTTTGTGGATCGTAAACACTGGGTACTGCTGTAGGAAGCTCAGCAAATCCAAAGTAGACAGCATCGATTATCTCCTCACGGTTTATGGCCATGTTTAGGGCCCTTCGGAATCGGACATCCCTTACAACCTTCTGCCATACTGGATCTGGATAGGTAAAGCTCAAGGATATGTCAACTGGTGTCACATGCATATCCAACAATACTACCCGATAACCACCTGCTTCTTCACTCTCCTTATAGAGAGCTAGGCTCTCCAAGGTCGCGTCTTCTCGCAGAAAATCCAGTTCTCCCGCTAACACTTTCATAGTAGACATCTCCACATCCGCAACTAGCTCATCTCTAACCATATCAATATAGGGTAGCTGATTGCCCTCCGCATCTACCTTGAAGTAATAGGGATTCCGTTCATATGTGAATACCGTTGGTGTCACCTCCACTAGCATCCAG
>WJOQ01000078.1 GCA_009618505.1 Clostridia bacterium
CAACCCCAGATTGTCTATTTTTTTAGGGATAGGCAGTCCCTCTCTATCCCATCCTCTTGCTTCATAATACTCATCAAGCTCAACTTCATACATCTCTTTGGTTAACACATGACCTTTAGCTGGACCCTCAGGTATTTTTTCCTTGCTTATTCTTGCAGGTAGCATATCATCCTTTCGCCGTATCCCTTCTCTGGCTAATATCAGCCTTTCCAGGTTGTAGATTCTCTCACCTATCTCCATCAATTTATCGGTAAAATCCAGGCCTGTTACTAAGTTAAGCATAGCCGGATCCGGCTTATCGCTGAATCCCAAAGCCCTTCTCACCACCGTACATATACCTAGGGAATCAATATAGGCTCTGGTATCCTGAATGCTCTTTACCAGCTTACCTTTACCCTTAAGAGCAAATCTATCATACTCTTCACTCAGCAGTTCGGCCCTGATTGTCCAGCCTCCTACATTATGACAGGCACCCCGGGAGGAGGTACCATAGGTGAGCCCCATCCCGTAGAACCCTCTAGGATCGTAGGCAGCGAAGGGCATTCCCTTAACCTGCATCATATACTGCTCTGAGCCCGGGATTTCAGCGGCTATTCCCCGAAATCCCCCAGCTAGTATATCACCAACTTTCTTTCGTTTGGCTATGAGCTCAATAGCTTCTAATACAGCCTCAGAACTACCAAAAGTCAACTTCAGTCCCCCAGTATCCTCCACAGTAATCATTCCTCTCTGGTAGAGTTCCATAGCAAAACCAATTATGTTACCGGTAGATATCGTATCCATACCATACTCATCACACAATAGATTAGCAGATAAAATTCCATTAAAGTCTGATACCCCGCACTGAGCACCCAGGGCCCATATAGTTTCATATTCTGGAACTACTGTCCATCCTTGAAACCTACCAGTCTTCACCTCACACACCTTTAAGCAGGCTACCGGACACTTAAAACAGGCCCGATTCTTAACAAAAAAGTTTTCTTTCATAAAGCGAGCATCAACCTTATCGATTTCACTAAATACGGCAGTTTGAAAGTTTCTCACTGGATAGCAGCCCAGCTCATTTATCGACTCGGTATAGATTGGTCTTCCATAATCAGCTAAATCTTGGCAGGCCTTCCTCACCTCAGCAGGCTTAATCCTTTTCTTAAGTTCAACTAGGTTAGCATAATTTAATTTACCTTGCCCTTTAACCACTATAGCTTTAAGGTTTTTGGAAGCCATGACTGCACCAGCGCCTCCCCGGCCAAAGCTCCTGCCATCCACTCTAATGCAGGAGAAGGCTACTTTTTCTTCCGCCGCCGGCCCCACACTCATTACTCCAGCTTTGGAGCCACTGATTTCCTCTCTAAGAATTTTATCAACCTCACCAGTTGTCTTACCCCAGAGTTTAGCGGCATCCTTAATTTCCACCTTATCATCATTGATGGATACATAAACAGGTTTTGAAGCTCTACCTTCTATAATTAAGCCGTCGTAACCGGCAAACTTAAGCTGTGGCCCGAAATCTCCTCCCGCATTGGAACAAAGATATATCCCGGTCTCAGGTGATTTAGTGGCACATTGAAACTTAGTACTGGCGGGAACCACAGTGCCGGTTAAAGGACCGGTCATAAAGATCAGTTTATTCGCCTCATCCAGTGGTTTAACCTCAGGAGCAATCTCCTCAAAATAAATTTTTGCAGCTACCCCTCTTCCCCCCAAGAACTTCTCAAAAACTTCTCTATCTATATGCTGTCTAGAACTATTTTTGTGAGTCAAATCGACTCGCAAGACCTTTCTGGCACATCCCTCTCTCTCTCCCATAATTATCTCCTCCAACATTTTTTAGGCTCCGAGTGGAAAGCTCACCGGTTGACCGGTTTGAATTGACTTATTAGCAGCCATTACAGCTTCGACGACTTTCTTGCCATCTTTTCCAGTGACCAATGGCTGGACATCTCTTTTTATAACATCGACAAAATGCCTT
>WJOQ01000077.1 GCA_009618505.1 Clostridia bacterium
GTTGGCGAAGCAGATGTGAAAAAATGTCAAGCCTCATATGGTACATTGTCTTCTGGCCAGTGTATTCAAGAAGATAGACGTAGAGAAAATTGGAAAGGAAATTGAGGATGAGAATGAGGATGAAGATGAGGACAAGGAATTTTACTCCTTTCAGATCTTGGCTCCTCACGGTTCCAAGGTCTTCTTTTTCAATTCTTTTTAGATCGTCGGCGCGGGCAAAAAAGAAACCTTCCTTTTGGCTGAAAATCTGTGGATATTTTCCTAGTGCTGTCAGAGTCTTTTCTTTCTCTGGGAGTGCTAAACTTGAGGGGTCCAGGAGGAAGTACTTCTCTTTTGAAACATAATCACCCTCTTCTAATAGAACCCGATCTTCCTTTGTGATTTTGGATAAATCCGCCAAATAACTTTCATCGGTGATGGGTAAAAGGCTGCTGCTGTATTCTTTCTTGATGGCGTCTTCAAAAGAAGAATTCTTGCCAGAAAACTCTAGCTTGACATGAGAGGGAACAACGTAGCGGTCGATAGCTAACCTGGTAACATAGGGTAAAGAGATACTGAAAATAGTTGTGGCCATGAGAAGAATGAGACAAATAGCAAGGATGAGTTTGTAAGGCTTCAGGTAGCGAAGAAGCTCAGCAAGGAGTCTGGAGTCGTATATCCTCTCCCCTGCCCTGTTTTTCCCAAAAAATGAAAGCCACCTCTTAATCATAGCCTACCTTATCCCTTCTAAATATTCCAGCTCTTCTTGAGCTGTTTTTTGTCTTTCAAAGAGCCCTGCATAAATCCCGTCCAGGTGCAAGAGTTCAGCGTGAGTTCCTTTTTCTACTATTTTTCCTTCATCCAGGACAACGCTAAAATCCATATTCCTCACTGCAGAAATCCTCTGGGAGATGAACAAAAAAGTGAGGTCTTGCATGATGTCTTTGAGATTGACCAGGATTGCCTTTTCTGTCTCCACATCTACGGAAGAGAAAGCATCGTCAAGAATAAGAATTCTGGGTCTTTTCAACAGTGCTCGCGCCAAGGCTATCCTTTGTTTTTGTCCGCCGGAAAGAGTAATCCCCCGCTCTCCCACAGGTGTATCGAGGCCTTGAGGAAACTGGGTGATTTCCTCATAGATCTGGCATGCTTTGGCAGCTTCTATCATCTCTTTCTCCTGAACTTTGGGGTTTCCAAAGGCGATGTTCTCTCTAAGTGAGGTCGAAAATAGAACGCTCTCTTGAGGTACCACCCCAATAGCTTGCCTAAGGCTAGAAAGGCGGATCTTTCTTATATCAATGCCGTCAATAAGAAGACTTCCGGAAGGGGGATTATAGGTCCTTGTAAGAAGTTGAATCAGAGTGCTTTTTCCCGACCCAACTTTTCCTACGATGCCAACTTTTGTTCCTGCAGGGACAAGGAGGCTTACATCATTTAAGGCCAAGCTTTTCCGGCCAGAATAAGCGAAGGAAAGATTGCGGTACTCTATCTTTCCACCAATATCTACTTGCAGGGCACCTCCTTCGTCCTTTATCACCGGACAGACCGAGAGAATCCTATTTATCCGCGCCATAGAGGCCATTCCTCGCTGGATAATGTTGATTATCCAACCTATAGCCATAAGGGGCCAGGTGAGCATTGCCAGATAGCTAATGAAAGCTACCATATCACCCAGGTTGATTTCCTGCAGAATCACCTTACTTCCGGCGAATAGAACGACCAGGGCGGTACCCAGGCCTCCAATGAGCATGATAAGAGGAAAGAACAGTGCTCTAATTTTTGCCAGGGACATATTTCTGTTCAGGTATTCCTGGTTGACTTTGGTGAAGTCCTTTGTTTTTCCTTCCTCCTGGACAAATGCTCTAATTTCTCTTATCCCGGATAAGGATTCTTGTACCCTCTCGCTGATAGTAGAAAAACCCTCTTGGGCTCTCTCAAAACGATCGTGAATGTATTTACCAAAGACCAGGACGATTATTGC
>WJOQ01000020.1 GCA_009618505.1 Clostridia bacterium
AAAGGTTCGGGATAGGGACCCCATATACCAGGAGAAAAAAGAGGTTTCTCTGAGTGTGTAAAGTGGACAGATGATGAGCCTATAATCAAAGTTACCTCTCCAGGTTCTGTTACATTTGTACCTAATATAGCCACTCCTGCATCTGTAGCTCCCTGGACTACTGGAATTCCTGGGTTTAATCCTAATTCATTAGCAGCTTGGCGAGTTAGAGCTCCAATACACGCTCCAACATCGAGCACCTTTGAGGGCCATTTCTCTAAAATATCTTCAAGTTCTATTTCATTAAAAAATTCTGGAAGCCACCCTCCCATAGGATTTACGTAGTTCCATTTAGAAGTAGTAGTATATCGGGAGGCCGTCCATAAACCAGTTAATTTATAAGATAACCAATCAGCGCTTTCAATTATCTTAGAAGCCTTATTATAAATACTTGGCTGATTTCGCTTAAGCCAAAGAGCTTTTGGTACCATCCATTCTTCCGAATCTTTTCCTCCTGAGTACTTTAGAGCTGGGTGTCCTACTTTCTCTATGATTTTAGATTCCTCACTAGCTCTTACATCCATCCATAGAATTGCATTTCGAAGTGGTATCCCTTTAATATCAACTGGTAACACCGTTGAAGATGTACTATCTATACAAATACCTTTGATTTCTTTTATTTCTATTTTCTCTTTTTTTAAACATTCTTGTACAGTGTATCTTATACCATCCCACCAATCTTCAGGTTTTTGTTCCGCCCAACCAGGTTTTGGGAAGTAAGTCTTATACGAATAAGCTGATGTTGCTACTATTTCACCATTAAGGTCAAAAATACCTGTTCTTAAACTTTCTGTTCCACAATCTATACCTATTATATATGGTGGATTAGTAGCTATATTTTTTCCTCTCATTGTTATGAAACTCCTTCGTTCTACCTGTGTAACAAGCTAATAAGGCTCTCTTAGAAATCTCTAACTCCGATGTTATCTCATCTCAAAGGAGCATAGATCCTCCACCGACCAATATGGTCTGTCCAGTAATATAATCTGCATCCTCTGAAGCCAAAAAAGCCACTACAGGTGCAATATACTCAGGTTTCCCAGGTTTTGGTAATAGAACAAGCTCATCCGTAAATTTCTTGAAGGCTTCTCCTTCTTTCAAGTCAAAAATCCTGGCGAGTTTCTTATCAGCCTCCTCCCACATTTCTGTCCAAATAATTCCAGGACAAACACAATTAACATTGATTTCATATGGAGCTAACTCTTTGGCAAATGCTTGCATCATACCCCTCACCGCAAATTTGCTAGCTGAGTAACATATATGATATTTAGCCCCTTCTATAGCAAAATCAGATCCTATCATAATTATTTTGCCTGATTTTTGTTTTATCATCTGCCTCGCAGTTGCCAGTATACATAGGTAAGTACCTTTAGCGTTGATAGATACTGTTCGGTCCCATTGCTTCTCACTGAGTTCTTCCAACGTATCTACTTGAGTAACACCAGCGGATGTTACCAAGATATCTATACGGCTAAATTTTTCTATCACCTCACTAAACATATTTGCCACAGCTGCCTGATTTGTTACATCAGCAGCTATCCATAGACTTATCCCATTAATCTGCTTAATTTCCTCGGCCACTTTCTTAGCATTATCCTCGTGACAATCATTAACAACGACATTAGCACCCTCTTGGGCTAAACGCAAGGCTACCGCACGGCCTATACCTCTTCCTGCCCCAGTAACAATCGCCACCTTATTCCTTAGTAGCATTTTAGGCATTTCTTCTCACCTCCTCGAATCAGGTTATAAAAACAAGTAGGTTTCGAGAACAATAGTTTCATCTGTTATAGAGGATTTTTGAGTTCCCGATTTTCTACTAATTCTAATTGACAGCCATCTGGATCCTTAAAATATACCCACACCCAGCCCTTCATTTTCCCTTTATCAATGAATTTCGGTACAGCAGTAAATTTGATGCCCTTCTTTTGCAGTCGCTCAACCGTTTCATTGATATCATCCACTTCAAATGCCAAATGTAGAGTTCTAATATCACAAGGACTCATCTGCTTTGGTTTACACTTGGGATTAACATATTCGACCAACTCCAAGATAGAATTACCTACCTTAATCACCGCTGCTTTATTGGAAGCACCTTCCACGCCAATTTGTTTAGCAATGTCTTCAGGGTCCGCTTCTGAGGTATATAGAAGTTCCCCTCCTAGAACATCGCCATAAAACTCAATGGCTTTTTCTCGATCACTTACAATAATGCCAATGTGATGGACTCCTGTTATCATTATGACTCCTCCTTCCTAAGATATCATTTCGGAATTTTCTTTATTCTCATATTTCGTTCTTGCGTGAATCTCCAGAACCTGAAACTTAAACTACCCTGGTACTATTACATTAGGCTTCTGGTTGTTTGCTCATCAAATATATGTATCTTTTTCATATCTAAATCTATATATGCGGTATCTCCGATATTGGTTTCAAAATCTGGACTTGTCACCACTCTTACCCTGTCCTCCCCAACCAATAAATGTGCAATCAATTCAGTGCCTATAAGCTCTAGTAAGTAAATCTCTGCCTTTATACTATCGGGTTTCTGTTTTTTAAGAGAAACATTAGCAAAGTGAGGCCTAAACCCAAGTTTTCCTGGATACGATTCGGAAGACTCTCGTAACTTACCCTTAATGGCATTCTTAACTTCGCCAGAGAGTGGTATTTCAAAAAGTTTGTGCTTCACTTTCCATTCCCCACTCTTTGCTATTAAATTACATTTTAAGAAATTCATTGGTGGACTCCCTACAAATCCCGCCACAAACTCATTCACTGGATGATAAAATATTTCGGTAGGGGTGCCAACTTGTTGCAGGACACCAAAGTTTATAACCGCTATCCTGTCGGCCATGGTCATAGCTTCAAGCTGATCATGAGTAACATAGATAAATGTCTGATTTAGCTTTTTCTGAAGCCGCTTCATCTCTCCCCTCATATGTTCACGTAATTTTGTGTCGAGATGGGATATTGGTTCATCCATCAAAAATACTTTCGGCTTTCTAACAATGGCCCTCCCCACACCAACTCTCTGCCTTTGACCTCCACTGAGTTCCCTTGGGTACCTATCGGAGAGTTCCTGAATTTTAAGCAATTCAGCTGCTGCTTTCACTTTCTTTTCGACCTCTTCGGGTGGTTCTTTTCTAACACGAAGTGGATATGCCATATTTTGAAATACTGTTTTGTGGGGATAAAGGGCATAGTTTTCAAATACCATCGCTATATCTCTCCGAGAAGGATCAACATCATTAACACGGACATCATCGATATAAATATCCCCCTCTGTCACCTCTTCGAGACCTGCTATCATTCTGAGGGTAGAAGTTTTGCCACAACCTGAAGGTCCCAGCAGACATAAAAACTCCTTATCTTCACATGTAAGGTTTAGTCCCTTAACTGCTTCTACTTCACGATATTTTTTCCATACATTTTTGAGGGTCAATCTTGCCATAATTTTTCCTCCTTTTTCCAAGAAACTCTTATTTCTTGCATTTATCTTATCCTCGAGTTATTCCAAAGTCCCCATAGTAAGGCCTTTCACTATGTGACGCCTTACCAGCAGCCCAAAAATAATCATCGGCACAACAAGAACAATGCCACCAGCCATAATTTGCCCCCAATAAATGCCCGAGGCACTCTCCAACTCAGTTATTGCTACTGTGAGTGTTTTTATTCCTCTACCACCCAAGATTAGAGCAAAAAGGTAATCATTCCAGACCAACAAGGCCACCAACATAACGCATGCTCCTAGACCTGGGCGAATTAGGGGAAGAACTATATCCGTAACCACGCGAAATCTGGATAATCCATCAATCCTTGCTGCCTCCTCCAATTGAATTGGTATGGCATCTATAAACCCCCTTAATAACCAAATAGCAAAAGGTAAACTAAAAGTGGTATATGCCAGAACCATTCCGTGAAACGTTTGCAAAAGGTGTAAATCCCTGAATAAGAAATAAAGCGGTACTAAAACTAGCACAGGAGGAGCCATCCGAGTTGTAATGACCCAAAAGTAAATATTTTCTTTTCCAGGTAGTTTTGCTCTTGATAATCCATAAGATGTGAAAAATCCTAGGGGAACTGCTATTGCAGTAGTAACCAGAGTTAACAAAACACTATTACGTAAATACAAGAGGTACTGACCTTTAGAAAAGATAATATGAAAGTGATACAAAGTAGGCTCGAACCTAAACCAATTCAAAAACCCAACCCAATCTCTTGGTCGTGGTATTGCAAATATCTCTCCTGAAACTTTTAGTGAAGAAATAGCCATGAAAATTAATGGCGCCAACGTCCATAGTGCAAACACTATGAACACCATGGCAATCCCTACATCGATCGGTTTTTTCTTCATGTTATGCCGCCCCTTTCCTTTTTACCGATATATGCTTGGTAAAAACGTTAGTCAGTACTATAGCTGTGATGATGGTAACAACGAGGAGAAGGAAACCCACAGTTGCCCCATATCCAAGGTCAAATTGCCTAAAGCACAGTAAATATAGATACATGGAAATTGTCTTGGTAGCATCAGCAGGTCCCCCTCCAGTAGTTGAAATTATTTTTGTAATAAAACGAATGTTATCCATGAACCGGAGTAAAAAAGCAATCAACAGTGCTGGCGAAACAAAAGGAATAGTAACATCTCTAAAGATTTGAAATTTAGTGGCCCCATCAATTCGGGCAGCTTCCACTACTGATTTAGGTATAGTCTTTAGTCCAGCTACCGCAATCAATATTACCAAAGGGGTCCACTCCCATGTGTCCATTATTATGATCGCCCATAAAGCTGTATCAGGATTGCTCAGGAGGCTTCCCCCTGTACCGGCTAATCCTATAGACATTAGTAACCAATGATACATGCCATAAGAGGAATGCAGCATAAGCCTCCACAAATATCCTGTAGCCACTGGTGCAACCATCATAGGAATTAAAAATAATGCTAATAATTGACCTTCATATTTTGATTTGTTCACCAACAGTGCAATTCCAAAACCTATTCCCATTTGCAAGCTCATGCATGAGCCTATATATATCCCTAATTTCCGCCAACCTTCGAGTACATCGGGATCTGAAAAATACTTAGCATAATTCAACCAGCCAACAAATTGATCTGAACGCGTTGGCGAAAGGAAGAGCTCATAAAAACTCATCCGAATCATCCAGATAAAGGGAGGCATAGTAATACAAACTAGTATGACCGCTCCTGGTATTATCCACCACACATACCACGGCACTTTTGCTACTATTCTCTCATAAACTTTTTGTAAAACTTTGATCACGTCTTCCTCCTCACAGTTCCGGGGAAGGAGAAATCCTGCTTCTCCTCCCCCGCCTAATCCTTAACTCTCTAAACGACTAAGCCGTACTCTCCGTTCCGTACAATTACTTTATCTTGTGGAGCTTGTTCATCCGCTTAATCATATTGTCTACACATTCCTTTGCAGTTCGGGTCTTACCGGTGATGTACTTAGTGATCTCACTCCCCGTAATCTCAAGGTATTTAGTGTAAGTGGGGATCTTGAGGGAAGTCCAGCCCTCTGGATACTCCAACATCTGTCTCTCTTGGACTTCTAAATACGCTCCGACAACTCGATGACCATCCACAGTCCAGTTCCATCCGAGTTTCCGAGCTTCATCATAAACTGACCGTCTCACAGGAGTCCCAGAGTATGCTTCGAATGCTTTGTATTGAGCAATGGGACCTGTGGCCCAGAGAAGGTACAGGAACGCCTTTTTCTGTTCTCTGAGAGGCAAAGAGCCGTTTATCGCCATCGAAGAGCATCCAATTTCATAGCCGTTAATCCCACCGGGTCCTTTCGGAGACACGCCATAGCCGATTTTACCTGCAACTTTTGAACGTTCTGGATCTTCCATATATGGAGCGAATTCCCCACAGTTCCATTGAATAGCTATCTTCTCCATAGCTTGGGCTGTGGCTAGTTCATTCCAAGCAAACACTACATCATCAGGATGCGATATCTCCTCTATCTTTTTCATAAATTCCACACAGTCTATCGCCTTCTTATAATCCTCGGGATCTGACAGATAGGGCCCGGGGTTTCTAGAGCCAAGCAATCGATTTTCAATTCCAGCAAAGCCTCCCTTTTTCACTCCCCAAGCATTTAGCATCGCCGTGTAAGATTGATTAACGGGCCAGTTCTGAGCACTATGGAAACCTAGTCCGTATTCTACTTCATCAACATAGTCGTTGAAGAATTTTCCGATATCGTACAAATCATACCAAGTTGTATCATCCGTCCACTCTAAAGGCTTTCCATAAATCTCCGTGAATTTGTCGTTGTACTTCTCAAATAGGTCCTTTCTGTAGAAGATAATCCCCATTGCTGTGTCGTAAGGCAATCCATACCATATAGTTGAATCGAAGAATTTGCAGCCACCTTCAACATGCATAGGCGAATAGGCTTCTTCCAATGTTGTTCCCTCTGGAATATCAGGCACATCCGGAAGATCAGGCATCAAAGATTTTCCTGTTCTTATATCGATGAACTTGTTTATAGGAACCCAATACTCAGCTACCATGCAGCCAATCGGTCCCGGCTGACCATAGTTTAGGTGAAATCGCCCAGTATCTCCTTTTAAATCCAAGAAGATCTTCTCCTTCAATGCATCCATGGTATCAATAGTCGTCTCTACTTTCATTCCGGTTAGCTCTTCAAAATCCTTAATGACTCCGAGCATACCCACTGAAGGCGGAGTGTTCTCTGTTGCCACGTAGATCGTTTCTCCTTTAAATTGTTGCCACTTCCAGAGGTCTTCAGGTGCCGGTTTCCATTTCAATCCCTGATACTCGGCAAATGCTACTAGGGGAAACACCAATACCCCTATAAGTACTATCGACCATAATAAAAATCCCAACTTTTTTATTTTCATTTCACTTATCTCCTTATTTAGAATTTGTTCTCTTTTCTCCTTGGTTTTTTATATTCCAGTCAGTTTTATCTTATAGAGAATCTATTAATTAAGTATCCCTCGTTCCCTCACCTTATCTCCTCTTTTCAGATTACTAACTGTTTTTTATATCACCCCCTTCAAGGTTAAAGCAGGCCTAAGTATATCCACCCCCTTCCTCCTACTTTACTCAATCTAAAATAATATACTTAAATCTTTACACCGGTATTTCGGCATCATCTTACCTCTCCTTTATTTGTTTCTTTAGTTTTTCCTTTTTGGCTTTATAGAACTGGGAAAGCTCTTTATCAAATGTTCCTCTATCAAGGTCCAGAATCTCAACAATCTTCTTAATCATTTTCTTAGAAGGAACAAGTCCTCCTATCTCATACTGTGAAATATAGATT
>WJOQ01000076.1 GCA_009618505.1 Clostridia bacterium
CACTAGTCTTACTTACAGCTATAGCCAATGGATATCAAACAGCTCTGATGGCTCCTACTGAAATTCTTGCTCAGCAACATTGGTTAAACTTGAGGCAGCTTCTGGCACCTCTGAATATTAAAGTAGCTTTATTAGTGAGCGACCTTCCCTCTGGGGATAAAAAAGAGATTCGGACAGGGCTAAAAGAAGGCAAAATACAACTGGTTATCGGTACGCATGCCTTAATTCAAAAAGAGATTGATTTTGGTAAATTGGGAGCAGTGGTGATTGATGAACAGCATAGATTCGGGGTTATGCAACGGCTGAGCTTACGCAGTAAAGGTAAGTCTCCCCATGTTTTAGTGATGACAGCAACTCCTATTCCCAGAACTTTGGCTTTAACTTCCTATGGCGATCTGGATCTTTCTATAATTGATGAGCTTCCGCCGGGGCGTAAATCTGTCATTACCCGCTGGATGAGTGAGAGTAAAAGGAGAGAGCTTTATCGGTTCATTAGAGAGAAATTAAAAGCGGGAATACAGGCCTATTTTGTCTATCCTTTGATTGAGGAGTCAGAGGAACTGGACCTAAAGTCTGCTCAGGAGGCGGCTGACCAATTACAGAGCCATATTTTTTCCGATTTTAGAGTCTGTCTGCTGCATGGGAGAATGAGAAGAGAAGAAAAGGAAAGAATAATGAACTCCTTTCGGGAGAAAAAAATCCATATTCTTGTTTCTACTACTGTTATAGAGGTAGGGATTGATATTCCTAACGCTAGTCTGATGCTCATAGAAAATGCAGAACGTTTTGGCTTAGCGCAGCTTCATCAGCTCAGAGGAAGAATAGGCAGGGGTGCCAGACAATCTTATTGTTTTCTCCTTACCGGCCAGAAAATTTCTCAACAGGCAAAAGAGCGAATAAAAATTATGTGTGAAGTTAACGATGGTTTTCTGCTAGCTGAGGAAGACCTTAAGTTACGTGGTCCGGGAGAATTTTTTGGAACCAGACAATGGGGAATGCTCAATCTAAAAATAGCTGATTTAATAAAAGATGCTCAAGTGCTTTATTTAGCCCGTAAGGAGGCCTTTCAACTGGTGAGGAAAGACCCTGAACTAAAGAATTATCCTCAGTTATGGGAGGAGATAAGTAGAAGATTCATCCAGCAGTTGGACTTAGTTAAAGTAGGATGACCTTGCTGCTCGATACTAGATCCTCGATGCTCGTAGAAAAGAAAGACAAAAGAATAGGACCGTCGTCTTTTCTGTTATGGTTTTGTATTCGAGCATCGAGTATCCAGGATCGAGTATCTAGAACTTAGATTTTTGCTTTTCACTATACGCTAATCTTCACTTAGTTCCCGATAGTACTTTATCTTTATAGGCAGGCTACCTCTGTCTATGACTGCCTTTATTTTTCTTTCCGCTACTATCTCATCGTTTTTGACGACTTCTCCTCTCGAGATGACGGTAAAGCAGTTAGAGCGAGTAGTGATAAGGTTAGATAGGCTGCGAAAGATAGCTTCTCTTTCGTCTTCTTCATCTGTATAGCCGTCCTTATCATCATCCTTACCGTTAGAACCTAGTCTGGCCAGGAGAAGAATTTGCAGAATTTCTCCTATTTCATTAAAGGGCTTTTTTTTGCTATTTCCATAGTTAACAATAGCTTGAGAGAGGGCAGAATCAATCCCTGGTAAAGCTTCTAGGACTTGCTTGCTAGCAGTATTGATGTTTATTCTTCCCTGGACTGGTTTCTCGGGAGGGTCAGCTACGGTGATTTTATCCAGCATCTGCCATTCTCCGCCCTGTTCTAATCTTATTGTTCGCCATTCTCCAGAATGAATAAAGCCAATCTCTCCAATATTGGCAAAAGGCTTATCCTTCACGTAGAAACTACTATAGTCATTTTTGTTTTTTGCTTCACCTACTTCGGGCATCCAGAACCAGTTACGAAATCCTGGGCTTCCTCCTTT
>WJOQ01000124.1 GCA_009618505.1 Clostridia bacterium
AGAGGAGCAGATATGCCTATGAGCAAGGAATCAAAGAGCAACATAGCTTACTACGACCCCGATAGTAACCTGGTTCAATGCCTTAAGTGCGGTTACATCTGGCGACCCTGGCTCAGAGATAAAAAGGACTTTGACATCAAGAAGTGTCAATGCCCGAATGGTTGCGAGCAAAAGTTAGGCTGATAGTGTAGTCAAATTTATTATCAGAGACGATTTAAGGGCTATTTTAGGCACAGTTTTGGCTAGAGGCATATTAATACTCAAAGAAGAAAAAACAATGGAAGCAGTTACTATATCCGAAGAGTGTCCACGTTACAATATCTGTGACGCTAACCTGTGTCCTTATGATCCGGAGCTAAGGCATAGAGTCTGGTATCCGAATGAGTCAGTTTGCGCAAAGCAAAATATGGTTGAGGAATTTCCCTGGATCAAAACTCAGAGGAAAGTTGCTAGAAGGTGCAAAGAGCCAGACAAGTATTTTGTGGTTGAAATGCTGACGAATCTCTCTCAGGTTAGAAAAGGTACAGTTGGCTTGAGTCCTGATGTCAGTTATGAAATGCAGCTTAATTCGTGGCTGAAGGATCACCACAAAGCCAAGAAAAGGGAATACACAGAAGAAGAAAAGCAAGCCTTCAGAGAAAAAATGATAAAAGGCAGGGAATTGAAAAAGGTTGATCTGGGGGGGCAGGCTACGTTCAAATTTTAAGTCTAGGGATATTGACCCCCCTTTACCAAAGGGCTGAGAGAGATAGAAATTCTTAAGTGAAGGTTAAACAAATACTCTAGAGAAAGGAGAGAATATGAGCAAAGACTTTGACGACCTGGTGAGAAGGGTAAATTGTCAAATGAGGATAATGCTTGAGGAAAGGATCCAAAGGGATTTGCTGAAGAAATAAGAATCAGAAGTAAAAAAGGGGAGAAACAGAGCTAAAGGAATAGTTTTATTTTTGCGTTAACCTTATACAAAACCTTTTATGTAGGCTAGTAATTTCGCTTTATGGTAGCAAGAGCGAATAAGGGAAACGGAGGTAAAAAGTCAAATGGAGCAAAAAATACAAAAGCGAAAAAAAATCAATGTGCTTGACCTATGGAAATTAGCAAGAATGATAGGCAAAAAAGATAAGATACTATACAAAGTGTTTCCTGATAATGAATTGCTTTCGGATATTTCTACATTCCTACAACAAATTCTTTTTGATATCTATGGTATCCCTTCTAACTCTTCGGACTATATCACTAATGATTACTGGCTAGACTTATTTTGGCAATTCACAGGTGGAGAAATCTCAAAAGAAAAGATTATTCAAGACTTTGAATCATCTAGGGAATATATAGAAAAATACATCAGGGAAGCTAAAGAAGATGAAAAAAGGGGTGAGTATCAAGGCGTGCCTATGGTAAAAATACGCAAAGTTGCCGAATACGCAGGTTCCTCTCTCGATATAGTCAAGCAAGACCCGGGGTTACTAAAAAGAGCACGTGAGGCAATGGAACTAGGAGAAAGGTATCCAGAGGATTATAACGAATTAGAGGAATTGAAGAAAATAAAAAAAGAACGAGGGGATGGTCAAAGCGATATTGGCACTTGCTGGCAAGACTTCAATCCCAGAAGATTAGATTGCCAATGGTGTGGTGGTTTTAACCAATGCTTAGATTTCAAAATTCATTATTTAGATAGAAAGAAAGATTAACCTGAGATACAAGCTATTCTGTAAGGGAAAAAGGCGTTTCGCTTTATGTTGACAAAGACGAAAAGTTGTAGCGGTTGCCTCTCTCCAGACTAAAGGAAAAAAACATATATAGCATAGAGCTACACAGAGTTTAGACATTTTTGTAAGACCGAGGGCCTTGACTTTTAAATAAAACATATTATAATAAGCTCAAAATTAGAGGAGGATTTTCTGAAGTTTAAAACCTTTAGTATTAAAGAAGAGCAGTTAGAA
>WJOQ01000303.1 GCA_009618505.1 Clostridia bacterium
AGACTCCCCTTCCTCTGTGACAAATACAAGCTTAAAAAGATAAGTGAGGCAGAGAAAGTTCTTGATGAGCTCATTTCCTTCTACAACGAAAAACATTGTCATGAGGAAACTCATGAGACTCCTAATGACCGCTACAAGAAAGGAATAAGAGAGGGAAAGAGTAGACTAAGAGCCTTATCCGAAGAGATTGATCTAGATTATGTCTTTTCCCTTCATTACCAGAGGAAGGTTAAAAAAGATGCAACCATAAGCTTTGGTGGGGAAAGGTGGAAGGTGGGAAAATTCCCTAAGGATAAGGTCACTGTGTGCTTTATTCCGGGAAAGAAGATTATGATCTTCAAAGATAAACAGAAGCTCCGGGAGTACCATCTATAAATTGTCTCATTTTGAATGTTCCCAGAGTCTCACTTTGGTTGTTCCCAAATTCTCATTTTGGTGGTTACATCAGTCTCACTTTGGTGGTTACGTATCAGGCTTGATGCGATTTCTTGACAAAAAATATGAGGGTGTTATAATGTAATCTCATTTGTGAAAAATTTCACAAACTAGCGTTGGAATCTGGGTGTCAGAGATTTATAGGAGAGAAGGTGGAGAATCTTTTTATCACTCAGACTGATTTTAGTAGTCTGATGAGGAAGTTGAACGAAAAAAGCCCCCTTTATGCTCCCCGCAGAAAGGGAGATTTTCTTTTTTATGAAAGAGTAAAAAGTGACTCATTAGACGATATTGCCCTGGGGGAAATCCGTCCTATCCAATCTCTTAAGTCTTTTCTTATACCTCCTCAGGAAAGGGTAAGTGAGTACTTTGCTTCTTCCTCCTTTTCCAATAAAGAGGAAAAGATTATCCTGGGTGCAAAATCATGCGATTTGGAATCTCTTAAAATCTTGGATAGTGTATATAGCGATGGAGATTTTAAAGATCCTTTTTATATTGAGGCGAGAAAAAATATTATTCTCATTTCTAGTGATTGCACAGTTCCTGCCAAAACCTGTTTTTGTGTTCTTCTCGGTGTAAGCCCCTATCCCAAAGAGGGCTTTGACCTCAATCTTTCTCCCATTAAGGGAGGTTTTATTGTAGAGATAGGGTCAGACAAAGGGAAAAGCATAGTGGAGGGAAGTAAAGATCTCTTCAGAGAGCCAGAAGAAGGACAAATAGAGGAAAGAGATAAAAACCGTGCCAATCTAGTTAATAGAGTAAAGGAAATTAATAGAGATTTTGATTTTGAGGAGAGTTTTCGAGACATCATAAAAGATAGCCTTGATTCCCCGGCCTGGGAAGAGGTAGCTGAGCCCTGTGTAGACTGTGCTGGCTGTAATCATATTTGTCCGACCTGCCGTTGTTTTTTACTTTTTGATAAAAAGGGAGAGAAGGGATTTGAGAGAACTCGTCTCTGGGATGGCTGTCTTTATACAGGATTTGCCCGTGTAGCAGCAGGAGCAAATCCAAGAAGTAAGCTTTCTCAGCGGTTTGCTAATCGACTTCTCTGCAAATTCGACTTTTTTCCGGAGAATATAGGACTGGACGCCTGCACAGGATGTGGAAGATGTATCAGTGTCTGCATCGGCAAAATAGACATGAGGGAAGCTGTAAAAAAGGTGAGGGCAAAGAGGTTAAGTAATAGCCAAAAATAGCAGAGGAATTTGCTGAGTTGTAAGAGGATGAAAAAGTGGAAAATCCATATCAGCCTATAAAAACAAAAATTCAAGAAGTAACTAGGGAGACTCCTAATATTAAGACGTTCGTTCTTGAGCCAGAGAAGCCTCTACATTTTAAGGCAGGTCAGTTTATTCAATTAACCGTACCAGAAGTGGGAGAAGCTCCCTTTACTCCTTCCTCTTCTCCTTATGAAAAAGAGAAGATTAAGGTTACCATTATGGAAACGGGAACTGTGACGTCGGCCCTGCATAGTTTAACTCCTGGT
>WJOQ01000405.1 GCA_009618505.1 Clostridia bacterium
AGGGGGTTTAAATTGCGTTCTACTACTATTTTAGCGGTAAGAGATAAAAAACATGTAGCTATTGCTGGCGACGGGCAGGTAACCTTTGAAGATACCATTATGAAGCACAAAGCACATAAGTTAAGAAGGCTTCATAAGGGAAAGATATTAGCTGGCTTTGCCGGCGCCATCGCCGATGCTCTTACTCTTTTTGAGAAATTTGAAAAGAAAATTGAACAATACCAGGGAAATCTTTCCCGTGCTTCCCTGGAGCTGGCTAAGGACTGGCGACAGGATAAGACTCTGCGCAGACTGGAAGCCTTAATGATTGTAGCCGATAGGGAAAAATCCCTATTGATATCAGGAAGCGGAGATGTAATTGAACCCGACGATAGAGTGATAGCCATTGGCTCAGGAGCTGGTTATGCTCAAGCAGCAGCCCAGGCTTTAGCTGACCACACCAACTATCCTCCTAAAAAAATTGTAGAAATAGCCATGCATATAACTGCTTCTATATGTATTTATACAAATGACAATATAACTATTGAGGAATTATAGGAGAGAAAGCATGAGGGAAAAACAACTTACTCCTCCCGCCATCGTAAGGGAGTTAGATAAATATATCATAGGGCAGGATGATGCTAAGCGTGCTGTAGCTATTGCCTTAAGAAATAGATGGCGTCGTCAGAAGCTGCCTGCTAAGATGCGCGATGAGGTAGCCCCTAAGAATATTATTATGATTGGACCCACTGGAGTGGGAAAGACAGAAATTTCGCGAAGATTAGCACAATTGGCCCAGGCTCCTTTCCTAAAGATAGAAGCAAGTAAATATACTGAAGTAGGTTATGTGGGTAGAGATGTGGAATCTATGGTCAGAGATTTGATGAACATAGCCGTGCACACAATCCAGGCAGAGATGATCCAGAGAGTAAGGAAGAAAGCGAAAAGACTGGCTGAGGAAAGACTTCTGGATATTCTCCTTCCACCTCTTCCCAAGGCCTTACCACCAGCGGAGCAAGAGGAAGGCGAAGAAGATCTAAGAATAGAGAGAGCAAGGAAAACCAGAGAAAAACTGAGAAAGAAATTAAACAATAAGGAACTAGAGGATAGATTAATTGAGATAAAAGCCACGGAAAAACTCACTCCTATGATAGAAATATTTAGTAGTGCTGGAACAGAGCAAATGGGAATGAACTTCCAGGATTTATTGGGAGATATGCTCCCCAAGCGTACTAAGGAAAGAAAGGTTCCTTTAAAAGAGGCCCGTCAGATTGTCACCGAAGAAGAGGCTCAAAAATTGATAGATAAAGACAAGGTTGTTGAAGACGCTACTCATCGGGTAGAGAACTCGGGGATAATATTCGTTGATGAAATAGATAAGGTTGTAGGAGGAGGGATAGATAAGATAGATATCTCCCGAGAAGGAGTGCAAAGAGACCTCTTGCCAATAGTGGAAGGAACTACAGTAGCTACTCGATATGGACCTGTTAAGAGTGACCATATCCTTTTTATAGCTGCCGGAGCTTTTCATTCTGCTTCCCCTTCTGATTTGATTCCTGAAATGCAGGGCAGATTCCCGATTCGGGTAGAACTGGATAGACTCACCCAAAACGATTTTGAAAGAATTCTAACCGAACCCAAAAATGCCTTAATTAAACAATATCAAGCTCTGATAGAAACAGAAGGAATAAACCTTATTTTTAAGGATAGCTCTATTAAAGAGATCGCCCTTTTGGCTTTTTTAGTGAACGAACGAACAGAAGATATTGGAGCAAGAAGATTATACACCATTATGGAGAAGCTTCTGGAAGATATCAGCTTCAAGGCTGCTAATATAAGGAAGAGGTCTTTCACTATTACTGCTAAATATGTGCAAGAGAGACTAAAGAATATTGTGGAGAGCGAAGACCTTTCTCGCTATATTCTATGATAAATCTCTC
>WJOQ01000074.1 GCA_009618505.1 Clostridia bacterium
GGACATATTG
The DNA here is from genome assembly GCA_009618505.1 of Clostridia bacterium. Next base: position 11 of record WJOQ01000074.1, read on the forward strand.
ATATAACTCTTCCTGGAAAAAAGCCTCTTCTGGGCAGATTACATCCCATTACCCAGACTGTCCGGGAGATTAAGAGAATCTTCATTGGATTGGGCTTTCGTGTAGTAAGTGGCCCAGAGATAGAGACAGAGTATTATAACTTCGAAGCCTTGAATATGCCTCGTTACCATCCAGCCAGAGATGAACAGGATTCATTCTATTTAGATGATAACTATCTTTTACGTACCCAGACTTCGCCGGTGCAAATTAGAGTGATGCAGAAGGAGTCTCCTCCTATTCGTATAATCGCTCCAGGTAGATGTTATCGACGTGATGCTGTTGATGCCTCCCATTTTCCTATGTTTCATCAAATAGAAGGGTTAGCGGTGGATAAGAAAATAACTTTTTCCGACTTAAAAGGCACTCTTACTTATTTTATTCATCAAATGTTTGGCAGAGACACAAAACTTCGTTTTCGTCCCAGTTTTTTCCCTTTTACTGAGCCCAGCGCTGAGGTAGATATTAGTTGTATTATGTGCAAAGGTTCGGGGTGTAGAGTATGCTCGGGTAAGGGATGGCTAGAGATATTGGGAGCAGGCATGGTAGATCCGGAGGTATTCAAGAGGGTTGGCTACGATCCAGAAAAATACCAGGGGTTTGCCTTTGGTATGGGACCAGACCGGATTTGCATGTTAAAATACGGTATCGATGATATTCGTCTATTCTTTCAGAATGACCTTCGATTCTTAGAGCAATTTTAGTCTAGTATTGCGTCGTGCGTGATGCGTATTGCGCCTGCGACATACGATATACGCAATACGATATACGAATTATGAACTAGATATCAGTTAAATGTGGGGCTTAAATGATTGAATTTGAGTCTGCTTCTTCCAAGTCTTCATCTATATCAGCCACAAAGCCCTCTTCTGTTCAAATAAAGGTTTTGGGAATAGGGGGAGCAGGTTGCAATATTTTATCTCGTATAAGTTCTTCTTTTCCGGCGCGGATGGAATCTATTGCTGTTAATACTGACCTGAGGTGCTTGGAAAAATGCAAGACAAAGAAGAGACTGCAGTTAGGAGCTACTATCACCGGGGGGTGGGGAGTAGGCGGTGATGCGGAAATGGGGAGGCGAATTGCTCTGGAAGAAAAAGAAAAAATTAAGCAAATACTGCAGGGAGCAAACCTTATTTGCCTTGTTTTTGGCTTAGGAAAGGGCACCGGTACAGGAGTTTCTCCTGTAATAGGTCAGTTAGCTAAAGAGCTCGGTAGTCTGACTATGGGATTTTCGATTCTTCCCTTTGATTTTGAAGGAGAGAAAAGAGTTTCCTTAGCTAAGAAGAGTATTCAGGAGATGGAAAAGGCAGTAGACGCTTTGATGATTATTCCTAATGACGTTCTGCTGGGTAATCCTGAGAGAGATTTATCTTTGCAAGAAGGATTTGGGCGAGTAGATGGAATTATGGGGAAAGCTATCCATGTTCTGGACAATTTGCTTTTGCATCCCGGTTTAATAGACATAGATTTTGCCGACTTTAGAGCCTTTCTTGAGAAGAAAGGTCATGTTCAAATGGCCATCGGGAGAGCAAAAGGACAAGGAGCAGCTAAAGATGCAGCCAAACAGGCTACTTCTTCTCCTTTAATGGAAAAGATTTCCTTAAAGAAAGCTAAAGGAGTACTATACAATATTCTAGGTGGGAAGAATTTGAGTTTATCTGAAGTGGAAAAGGCTGCCCTGGTTATAAAAGAAGCTGTCTCTCCTGGCAGCGAGATTATCTTTGGTGTGGCTATAGATGAGAATTTATCCAGTGAGGTGTCACTTGCTTTTATGGCGGTGGGAGAGGAGACTATTAGCGGAGCGAGTAGAAAAAGAGCAGAAGGGCCCTATCAGAGCGAGTTAGATTTAGGAGTTTATGAGGATAATTTAGA
>WJOQ01000272.1 GCA_009618505.1 Clostridia bacterium
ATCAAGTTACCGGAGAAAGAACTTCTCGTTCTTTGAGAATTTCAGAGAAAGGAACCGTTCAGCGCTTTCGCTGCTCAGAGTGTGGAGTAAAGCTCTATCTGGTTAAAAAAAAATCGAAAATGAAGAAGTAGAGAGAGTCGAGAGAATTGAGATTCACCTGAAGGAGGCGCTTTTAATCAGTGGGCCGTTGAAAGATACCTTCTCCTTTAAAGAGGAAGTAATCACTCTACAAGAAGTAGAGCTGTCCTCTAATTTGGGCTCCTCGCCTAAAAGTGGTCCTCTTTTCCGGGTTATCTTAACTAAAAGGCTCGACTTTCGTATAGAAAAGGAAAAGAGCTATCCATCCGAAGTCGATGTTCAAGTAACACATCTGGAGGAAAAGAGTCTCTCTTTTGAGGGAGTTGATTCTCAGGGCAGCATCGAAATTACCGTAGGGCTTGATGAGTTTAGAGAAATTCTTCCTTCAGGTTTTCTGGCTATTCTCTCTTCTTTTGCTGAAAGCGTAGGCTTTTTTAATCCCTTCTTGGAACACTTTTCTCTTCCCATGAAAGAGGTTAGCTACAGTACAATAGATAAGATTGCTACTCTCTTTTCCTCAATCGTAGTAGGCTGCTCTCATATTAAGGATATTAATCATAAGCTTACTCCCTATCCTTCAGCCGCCTCTTTATTCAAAATGAAAAGATTCCCCGATCAGTCAGGGATTAATCGTTTTTTAAATAAAATGGGCCCTGAGGAGATTAGCGAACTTTCTCTCATCTTTGAGGCAATTGTAGATAAAGTTGCCCTTTTCCAAGATAAAGAGAAGGTGGATCTTAATGTTGATGCTACCGGGCTCACTGTCTATGGAGACCGCTATCAATTTGCCAGGAAAGGATACTTTCCTAAGAAAAGAGGCAGAAAGGGCTATCAACTCTCTTTAGGAACTACAAACTCTGAGTATAGCCAGATCCTATCTCTGATTTTAGATCCCGGCAATATCTCTTTGGCTGCAAGGCTTTGGGATACCATCTATGAGGTAGCCGAGGTTCTTGGCTCTTTAGAGAGAATTGGAACTGTGAGAGCCGATGCCATTTATGGAATCGGACCGGATATTGCTCTACTTACCAGGCATAATCTTTCCTTCTTTGTGAAAGGGAACAGCTCGTCCACTGCCAAAAGAATCTTAAGAGAACTAGATCCCTCCTATGATGATTGGAGGAGAGTAGATGAAACTACCTGGGCCTTTGATACCAAATATCTCACTATCAGACGCTGTCCCTATCCGGTAAGAACAGTTCTAATTAAAGCAATCGATGCGAAAGGAAAAATTGACTATCGCCATATCTACACCAGCTTTAGTCCTAAAGACATGGATGAGGTAGAGGTGGCTATCTCTTTTAGAAAAAGAACCGATATTGAGAGCATCATCAGAGACGATAAGTACGGCCTTCATATCGACAACTTAAGAACCAAGAACTTCTATGGGATCTGGGCTTATCTCTTTATCGCCTGTGCCACCCATAACCTTATCTCTCTTTTTAGGAAGAAGGTTTTATTTGGAACCGGAATAGAGGATTTAGGGATTCAGACCATAACCAATAAGCTCACCGATATCCCGGCCAAATTTGAGAAAGAACAACAAAGAATGAGGATCCTCTTTCCAGCTGGTCACGAACTGGCTCGAAGGTTCATTCAGGGAAAACAAGACAATCACAAAGGTAGTATTTTCCCTTTAGAGAAAAAACTATACAATTGATTTCCTGCAAAACTTCGTTGACAATTGTTTTCTTGGGCCAAAACTGCGATCAAGCAATCACTTAGGGGGATAACGCTTCAGTTTACTTACTGGTATCTTTTGGTGAATCCTTTCCAGAGCAGGGGAAGGTTGTTTCCTTTTAGGGCAATTTTCTTCTCACTCATCTTTTTTGCCCAGGG
>WJOQ01000360.1 GCA_009618505.1 Clostridia bacterium
CAATGAAAAATGATAGTTCCTTATTGGAAGTAAATGACCTTAAAGCCTATTTTTATTTAGACGAGGGTGTTCTGAAAGCAGTAGATGGAGTTAGCTTTAAAGTAAGGAAAGAGAAAGTTCTAGGTCTTGTGGGAGAATCTGGTTGTGGCAAAAGCGTTACTGCCCAGTCAATTCTCAGGATAGTCCCTCATCCAGGAAAAATAGAAGGGAAAATTCTTCTGCAACGGAAGAATGGGAACGCCAAAAAAGGGCCTTTGGACTTAGCTAAATTAGATTCACGGGGAAAAGAAATCAGGTCTATTCGGGGAAAAGAGATAGCTATGATATTTCAAGAACCAATGACCTCTTTTTCTCCTCTCCACACTATCGGTAATCAGATTATAGAAGCGATTCTTCTTCACCAAGATGTGAATAAGGAAGAAGCAAGAAAACTAGCCATAGATATGCTTGATAAGGTAGGTATTGCCACTCCTCAGCGAAGAATTGATGAATATCCCCATCAACTTTCTGGAGGTATGAGACAAAGAGCCATGATTGCTATGGCTTTATCCTGTAATCCCTCTATTCTTATTGCTGATGAGCCAACCACTGCCCTGGATGTCACCGTTCAAGCGCAAATACTGGAGTTAATGAAGAGCCTGCAAGCTCAGTTTGGTATGTCCATCATTTATATTACTCACAACTTGGGAGTCATTGCTGAAATATCAGATGAGGTGGCAGCAATGTACCTAGGCAGGATAGTGGAATACGCCAGTGTGGATGACCTCTTCTATGATCCCCTTCATCCTTATACTAGAGCATTACTAAGGTCTATTCCCAGGATGGGAAAGAAAGCAAAGGCTCGTCTTGAATCGATTGAGGGAACTGTACCTCTTCCGCTTGATCTTCCGGTAGGGTGCGGCTTCTATGCCCGCTGTCGCCAGGCAAAAAAAGGTATCTGCAATAAAGATATCCCTCCTCTGGTTGAAGTAAAGAAAGAACATAGAGTAAGATGTTTTCTCTATAATTAAAGGAGTTCAATAATGGGAAATAACGGTAACGACACCCTTCTTAAAGTTAAGTCTCTAAAGAGATATTTTCCTATTGAGAAGGGATTCTGGAGGAAGGTGGTTGGTTATGTTAAAGCCGTAGATGATATAAACCTATATATTAAAGAAGGAGAGACTCTAGGCCTGGTAGGAGAGTCTGGCTGCGGTAAGACCACCACTGGTAGATGCATCTTAAGAGCAATTGAACCCACAGAAGGAGAAATTCTTTTTAAGACTGAAGATGACGAAATGATAGACATTGTCCGCTTAGGAAAGGAAGAGCTTCGAAGAATGAGAAAGGACATGCAGATGGTCTTCCAGGACCCTTACTCCTCTTTAGACCCTAGGATGACCGTCCTGGATATAATAGGAGAGCCACTCCTGGTCAATAAGATTGCTAAAGGTAAAAAGTTACAGGAAAAAGTCAAAGATTTGGTTAAAGTAGTAGGGTTAAACATAAAGCACCTGAAACGTTATCCACACGCCTTCAGTGGAGGACAAAGGCAAAGAATCGGCATTGCCCGAGCTCTTGCTCCCAATCCAAAGCTTGTTGTAGCTGATGAACCAGTCTCAGCCCTGGATGTTTCTGTTCAAGCTCAAATCCTAAACCTTTTGCAAGACCTGCAAAAAGAGTTTAATCTAACCTATCTTTTTATCGCCCACGATTTAAGTGTTATCGAACATATCTCTGACAGAGTAGCAGTAATGTATGTAGGAAAGATTGTGGAGATGGCCGAAACAGAAGAATTATTCCTTAATCCCCAGCATCCTTATACGGAAGCCCTTCTATCTGCTGTGCCTAAACCCGACCCTCGCCTGAAAATGGAACGAGTTATCCTATCCGGTGAGGTAGCCAACCCAGCCAATCCCCCTTCTGGTTGTTATTTCCATCCTCGCTGCCAATACGCCAAGGAGACTTGTAAGAAAGAGAGTCCTCAATTAAAAGAAATTAACCGTGGGCACCACGTGTCTTGCCATTTTGCCAAAGAGCTTAGTCTGCAAGGAATAGTTGCCTAGATGTTAAAGCTTTCCCTTATCTTCCTGGCCTTTATTGCCTTATTTGTCTTACTGCTTCGTGCTGCTGTCATTTTCATGGGTAAAATTAGCGGCAAGTACGTAGGAGAAAAACATAAAGCGGCGGAGACCATTATCAACACAGGAACACCACCTATAACCTGGATTTGTAATTCAATTAAGAAAATGGCTGAACTGAAAGAAGACCCAACAGGAGAAAGGGCAGTGAAAATAGAGGAAAAAGCCCGCAATGCCTGTTTGAAAAAACTTGAGGGTCTTACTAAATACTTCAAAACATCTCCCCTATGCCAGGATGAAGAGACTCGTAAAATCTTGTTGGATGAACTTAGTAAGGTTCGACGCGTATGGCAAGAAAAAGATTGGGGGGAAATCATTATTTCAAAACCCACCCCACCTTCGCTACAAACCTAGCTTAAAAGAGGAAAGTAAATTGATATCCCCATCTCAGATTGCTAACATTGAAGAAAATGGATAAACGGTATAAAGAACTTAACAAATTCCTCTGCGATTCCTCTGTTTTAGGAAATAGGCAACTTTTGGAAAGCTACAGTAAGGAGCATGGTAAGCTGGAAGAGACGATATCTCTCTGGCAGAAATATAAAAAATTGCAAAAAGAAATAGATAAATTACAGAAGTTGCTTTCAGATGAAAAGGAAAAAGAAATACATCAACTAGCTGAGGAAGAAAGGGAAGAACTAGAGATTAAGCTAGAAAATGTGGAAGGCGAACTTTTGAAATTTTTCTCTTCAAAAGATAGCTATTCTCAAAGAAATGTTATTATGGAAATTCGGGCAGGGGCAGGGGGTGAAGAAGCAGCTCTGTTTGCCGCTGATTTGTACAAAATGTATACTCGTTTTGCAGAAAAAAAAGAATGGAATTTAGAAGAAATAACTCATCATTCCACGGACAGAGGAGGATTCAGGGAGCTTATCTTTGCTATCAACGGAAAAGAAGTTTTTTCTAATTTACGTTACGAAAGTGGGGTGCATAGAGTGCAGAGAGTTCCGGTAACTGAATCGAGCGGAAGAATTCATACCTCCACGGTTACTGTAGCTGTTCTTCCCGAAGCTGATGAAATAGAAGTAGAGATAAAACCTGAAGATTTGCGTATAGACACCTTTCACTCTCGAGGAGCGGGGGGGCAGCATGTAAATGTCACTGACTCAGCGGTGAGAATTACTCACTTAGCTACGGGAATTGTTACCCAGTGTCAAGATGAGAGGTCTCAACATCAAAACAAGATTAAGGCTATGCGGATACTGCGAGCCGAACTCCTGCAAAGAAAAAGAGAGGAACAACAGAAGGACATCTCTTTACAAAGAAAGAATCAGATTGGAAGTGGAGATAGGTCAGAACGTATCAGGACTTATAACTTCCCCCAGAATCGATTAACTGACCATCGTATTCATCTTACTCTTCACAAATTGGGAGATATTTTGGATGGAGGACTTGATAATTTGATAAAATCCTTACAACAGGAAATAGGGAGGGAAGAATTGTAAGTGTTAATAGACAAACTCAAAAATTGCTTTAATGGTATAAAAAAAGGCAATGCTTCATATTGGATATATGGATTAACGCCAGAAGGAAAATCTTACCTAGTATCTCTTCTAAGAGAAGAAGTAGAGGGGTCTTTTTTATTTATAACTCCCCAGGATGCTCAAGCTGAGAATCTCTATGGGGATTTGTCCACTTTTCTTTGCCAGAAAGAAGAAATGTTTCTCCTCTCTTCCAGAAGAAAAGGTCCAGAGGGGGCGCATCTTCGAATTCTTCACCAATTAAGAAAAGAGAAGAATATCCTGATAGTGGCTTCTTTGACTGCCATCTATCAGAAAGTACCTTCCTTTCCCGCTTTTAATAAGGACATTTTTTGCTTAAGAAAAGGAGCCAGGACTAGCCGAGATACACTTCTCAAATCTCTTGCCGAAAGAGGATACGAGTTTTGCCCCCTGGTAGAGGAAGTAGGAGAGTATGCCTACCGAGGAGGAATTATAGATTTCTACTCTCCTCTTTATTTCCATCCAATTAGAATCGAATTCTTGGGAGAAAAGATAGAATCTATACGAGAATTTGACCCTCTCACCCAGTCTTCTGTAAAGAAAAGAGAAAAGGTTTTAGTATCTTCAAGAAATGAAATATTTTCAACTAGAAAATCGGGGGAGAACCTCTCCCCTTTTTTCAGAGTTATTACTCCTTCTCTTATCATTTTGGATGAGCCAGAGGGAATCCAAAGACAAATGGAAGAAAAAAATTACCAGAAAGCGGCGACTCTTAAGCGTTTTTTGAAGAATGCAAATCTATGTCTTTCCGGATTTTCTGGAAAAGTCTCCTGGGCAATGTCTAAACGACCTGTTTCTCTATCCTTTTCTTCCTTGACCTCTTATCAAGGGCATTTTGATTTATTAATTGAAGATATAAAGTCATGGATAAAAAAAGAGTATAAGATAATATTGTTGACTCCCAGTCCAGGACAGGGACAAAGGCTAAGAGAACTATTACGAGAGAAAGAAATTGAAGCAGCATTAAAGGAAAAATTCTTTTTAGTAGAGGATTCCTCTTTTCTTTCCATTGTTATAGGTGATTTAAGAAAAGGTTTCATCTTCAAGGAAGCAAAACAGGTTCTTGTAACTGATGAAGATATTTTTAAGCGTTATAGGGAAAGGCGGCAGAGATGGTCCAGCCAGGAAGAAAAAAGGATCAGAAGATGGACGGAACTCAAAGAAGAGGATTATGTGGTTCACATTGATTACGGAGTAGGTAAATTCAAAGGCATAGAAACCCTATTGATTGATAGAAAGAAGAACGATTACTTCCGCGTTGACTACAAGGGGACCGATCGTCTCTTTATTCCTGTTCATCAATTGGATCGCCTTCACAAATATGTAGGAAGCTCTGACTGCCCTCCTCCTGTCTATAGTCTAGAAGGAGGGCGATGGAGATGGATGAAAAAGAAGGTTAGAAAGGCGACTCGGGAACTTGCTTCCTCTCTTCTAAGACTCTACTCCATAAGGAAGACAATTCCTGGTCGTTCTTTTTCTCCTGATACTGAGTGGCAACTAGAGTTTGAGTCATCTTTTCCTTATGAAGAAACCCCTGACCAATTAAAGGCTACCCAGGAAATAAAGCAGAACATGGAAAGCCCCACTCCAATGGACAGATTAATCTGCGGCGATGCCGGATACGGAAAGACAGAAGTAGCTACACGAGCCGCTTTTAAAGCAGTGATGGACAATGAACAAGTCGCTATTTTGGTTCCTACTACCATTCTTGCTGAACAACACTACCGAACATTTAAAGAGAGGATGGCAGCCTATCCTATTTATATAGAGGTGCTTTCTCGCTTCCAGGCTCTCTCTAAACAAAAAGATATTATTATGGGTCTCAAAGAAGGAAGAATAGATGTCGTTATAGGAACTCATCGTTTAATTCAAAGAGATATACACTTTAAAGATTTAGGGCTGGTAATCATTGATGAAGAGCAGCGATTTGGGGTACTTCAGAAGGAAAAATTGAGAGAAATGGAGAAGTCAGTTGATGTTTTAAGCTTGAGTGCTACTCCAATTCCTCGCTCTCTCTATATGTCTTTAGTAGGAGTCAGGGAAATGAGTATGATTTCTACGCCTCCTCCAGAAAGACAAAATGTAGAAATCGAGGTAACAGAGTACAATGAGACATTAATAAAAAGGATGATACTCAATGAGTTAGAACGGAATGGGCAGGTCTTTTATCTTTATAACAGAATTAAGGATATCTACAAAGTTGCCCAGAAGATAAAGAGAATAGTTCCTGGCAGTTGCATCGCTGTTTCCCATGGAAGGATGTCTTCTAAAAAATTGGAGGTTATAATCAGAGATTTTTTAAAAAAAAGATATAACATATTGGTTTGCACTACCATTATCCAATCTGGCATAGATATGCCTAATGTGAATACATTGATTGTGGAAAACGCAGAGCAATTTGGACTGGCTGAACTTTATCAGTTAAGGGGAAGAGTCGGCAGGGGGAAGGAAAAAGGATATGTCTATTTCTTTCCTACTCCTAACAAGCCTCTTACTGACGAAGCTCGTAGACGATTGGAGGTTATTAATCAATTTAGAGATACAAAAGCTGGCTTTCACATTGCCATGCAGGACCTTGAAATAAGAGGAGCAGGCAATCTTCTAGGCAGAGAACAACATGGGCATATAGGGGTAGTGGGTTTTACTCTTTACACTCAGCTTCTTTCTGAAGAAGTAAAGAAACTAAGAGGAGAAAAAATCTCTCAATTTTTACCTCTCAGTTTAGACCTGGAAGTAGAGGCAAGAATTCCTTCTTTTTATGTACCTTACCAGGAACAAAGATTTGAACTTTATCGTAAGGCAGGAAAGATAGAGAAAGAAGAAGAGGTTTTTGAGTTTAAAGAGGAATTACGAGATCGTTACGGGCTCCTTCCTCGCCAGGTTAGAAATCTGATCAGTCTTTTACGAATAGGACTTATGGCAAAAAAACTGGGGATTATTTCTTTGAGAAGTAGAAATTCTAAGGTCTGGGTTACTTTTTCTCCTTTTGCCCCTCTTGATCAGGAAAAGCGGAATAAAATCAAGGAAAAGTTATGGCCCGAGGTGCGACCTTTTCCGCTTGACGAAAAGAATTTACTGATAATTAAGAAAGGGAGGGAGGAGGAATCGTTAATCTCTCTGATAGAGATTTTACAAGAATTAAAAGATGTGATATACTCAAAAATACGATGATGCTTGCTAAGCTGAGTTATGTTTTGCTTTTGGTTTCTTTCTGGATAGGGTCATCAGCTACCTTTGTCCATTCGGCTGAATTGATCGATAGGATAGTGGCTACAGTAAACGGAGAGATTATCACTGAAAGGCAATTAAACCAGGGAAAAGGCATAATCAAGGAAAGATTTGGAGTCCAGGATATGATAGATATCTGCATCCTTACTCAAGAAGCAAGAGAGGAAGGAATACCAATAAATTCTCAATTGATAGAGGAGCGGCTATCCGAACTTGAGGAAAAGTATTCTCAGACAGAGCTGGAAACAATATTAAGAGAGAGTAATTTGACCGTTGCTGAATACAGAGAGTGGATGGAAAGAATCTCTTTGCAACAGGGAATGATATATCAAAAACGGATACAAATCGACGAAGATATAAGAGTACAAGAGGGAGAAGTAGATGATTTCTATTCAAAATTAAAACGGTAT
>WJOQ01000234.1 GCA_009618505.1 Clostridia bacterium
ATATATATGATAAACTGTAAAGGAATATGTCAAGAGAAAGGAGAAAAGCAGATGATAGAAGTAAGGGCAATAAAAGACAAGGCGAAGATAGGAGCAATCAAGGACTATCTCAAGGACAGGAACGTCAGGGATTATCTCTTGTTCGTTGCTGGCTGCAACCTGGCAATCAGAATTAGTGACTTGCTCAGTCTGAGGGTGGACCAGGTGAGAGATAACCAGGGCAATATCAGGGAGTTTATCAGGCTCAAAGAGAGCAAGAATAGGAAGCAGAGGGAGCTGAAGGTCAATAAAGCTCTGACCGCTGCCCTTGTGGCATTCTTCAAGGCCAGCCCTGTATTAGAGAAAGGAAGCCCGTTATTCCCGGGGATCAGGAGCGACAAGGCAATGACACGCCAGAACGCACACTTTATAATCAAGGACGCTTGCCAAGCGGTAGGACTGGAAGGCAATTACTCAACGCACAGTTTACGCAAGTCCTGGGGTTACGCTGCCTATTCTCAGGGAGTCCGGATAGAAGAGATTATGAAGAAGCTGGGCCACGCAAGCCCCGGAGTTACCTTAAGATACATAGGGATTGAACAAGAGGACACCCACAAGCTAGAGGAGCAGATATGCCTATGAGCAAGAAATCAAAGAACAAGATAGTTTACTACGACCCCGATAGTAACCTGGTTCAATGCCTCAAGTGCGGTTACATCTGGCGAGCCTGGTTCAGAGAATACAGGGACTTTGACATTGAGAAGTGTCAATGCCCGAATGGTTGCGAGCAAAAGTTAGGCTGATAGTATAGTCAAATTTATCATCAGAGACGATTTAAGGGCTATTTTAGGCACAGTTTTGACTAGAGGCGTATAAATACTCAAAGGGGGAAAAATGGTCAGAGTCGGAAAAAGGCTGAAGATAATCAGGAAGCGACTGGGCCTGACCCAAAAGGAGTTTGCCAGTCGGGTCCCGGGCAGGATTGAGCAGACCTACGTCGGCAAGCTGGAGCAGGGGCGGCAGTATCCGTCCCTCCAGCTCCTGGAGAGGATAGGCAGGACCTTCAACGTGAGTCTGGGATACTTCTTCGAGGATCACAGTTTCCTTAAGCTGTTCGACCTGCTGCCGGAGGAAGTGAGGGGCTTGCTTGATGATAAGAGGCTGCAACGGTTATTGGTATTGGCTGGCGGGTTGAATGGGAAGGACCTGGAAAAGGTCTGTAGGATCGTGGAGATCCTAACGGAAAAAGAGAAAGAAGCAGAGGCTTGATAAAGAGTTTGGGTTACATAAATAATTGTTATCGGACCACAGCGAAATTAAATATCAAGCCAGTTGTGGGACAGAGGAATTTTACTATTCCCCTCTTGACAAGCTCTCGGAAATGTATATAATATAAAGCGATAGGTCATAAAGTAAGCCAAGAAGGAGTTAATGTGGCAAAACCAAAACGACTTTCAAAGGAAGGGTTTCATATTCGATTTGCTAAAGAAGATATAGATTGGATCCGACAAGAAGCCTTGCATAGAAGATTAGCTCCTACTCATCTTATCCGTATGGCCGTATTCGATTGGTTTCGGAACAATGCCCAGACTAAAGAACCTCAAACGGAAAAAAAATGAGATTACCCTCTTTTATTTGTAAAGGAGCCTAAGGGAATATCAGGGATAAAGCTAGTAGGGTCCGCGGACAATGCCTGCCCTGAGGCTCTGGTCCGCAGGCTCCTTTGGCAAAGGTCCGATAAGCTCTCTTATGTAAGCTAAGATTGGTGGTACATTTGATAACCATCAATCATTAATGAAGTTAGATCCTTGATAAGAAAAGAGCTAAAAATAAGGCCAGAGGGAGGTGAAAAGCAGGTAGGCCGTTAGCTGGGACAAAAAGACAAAACTTTCTAAAAAGCGAAAATGAACTGTGTTTTTTACGAGAAGGAGGACAAAAAATGGGTTTAAGTAAGAGAAATAGGTGGCGAACGTTAGTAACAGCATCTGTTGTTTTCAGTCTGGTAGTGATGGCAACTGGAATTGCTCTGGCAAATATCACACTCTGGATGCACGCGAATCCGACTTTCGTTTCTGGAACCGAGAAGCTCATTTCTAACTTTGAGAAAGAAAATCCCCAGATCAAAGTTGAGTTAGTGGTGTTTCCCTATCCGGATCTTGCTAAGAAGGTATTGACCGGGATTTTAACTGGAGACGTTCCTGATGTCTATCAAGGTTGGGGAATGTGGTTTATCCCCTACATTCGCACAGGTAAAGTCAGTCCCGTACCTTCCTGGGTCACCACCGCTGAGGAACTAGAGGAGAAATTTCAACCCTCCAGTCTTGGCGCATATTACTATAAGGGAAAATATTATGGGATCTCAGCCGAAACCAATTTCTGGAGAGGTGGTTTGCATGTGAACCTGGATATACTTGAACAGGCTGGGTTGACAATACCTGAAACCTGGGCGGAAATTATTAGCTCTGGGAAAAAACTTACTAAGCGTGATTCGGATGGATACATTATTCGTGCGGGACTCACCTGGATTAACCAAGATAACTCTAACTCCCAGTTTCTGGCCGGTATAATGCAAAATGGTGGGAATTACTGGGATGAACAAGGATATGTTAAGCTAAATACCCCTGAAGCGGTAAAATCGCTTAGTTTTTATCGAGATCTAGTGCTTAAACATGAAATTACCTCTTTGACCATTGATATGTCTGCGGAGGTTCATGAGGTGTACTTTAAAAGACTAGCTGCCATGTTGATTAGGCCGGGATGGGTTGTTTCGATCATCAAAGCCCAATATCCTGACCTAAGATCAGCATTTGTAGCCTTACCTTCTATTGGACCAGAACCACCTTATTACCCTGCTGAAACTGGATGGGGATATCAAGTTCCTGCAGCTGCTTCCCACAAAGAGGAGGCTTGGAAGTTTGTGAAGTTCGCTACTTTGGATAAGGGTGCCTCGCGAGCCTGGTTAACGGAGGCATTTCTTTTGCCGGCTCTTAAATCGTTAGAGGATGATCCTGAGCTCTTAGAAGCCGAGAAACTGGTAAAGGTAGCGTTTTCACAGCTAAAATATGGAAGATATGTGGGAGACATGGGCAGTCGAGAAAGATTTACCCAGATTATTTTTAACATTTCGCAAGAAGTGTTCACGCAAAAAACAGTAGTAAAAGATGCGGTGGCAAAGATGGAGAAAGAAATAAACGAAATGTTAAAAGAATACCGATAAGATGTAGGATCTAGAGAAGTAAGCGGGAGAGAGGAAAGCAAAAAGTCTATCCTCTCCTCCCGCATTTTTTCTTCTTTATATGATTGATTAAGGCCACATTTTAGTAACACAAGAGGAATAAGATGAGAAGTATTAGAGCAGCCCAAAAAAGGTTCTTAGTAGCTTGTTTAGTTCCCATTATTGGAGCATTTACTCTATTTATGCTTCTTCCTTTAGGATTAGGATTGGGGTTGTCATTTTTTAAGTATAATCTTATGTTTCCCAGCCATCCTTTTGTTGGAATTAATAATTACCAGAAACTATTTGGGGATTCTCTTGCTATCTCTTCTTTGCTTCGGACTTTAATATTTATCATCTATAAAGTACCTCTTTGTGTAGGTGTTCCCTTAGTTCTCGTTTTATTATTAGAAAACAGTAAAGGGAAAAATTTCTTCAGGACGGTTTACTTTTTGCCTGCTGTTATGTCTGGGGTTTCCGTAGCTTTGCTTTGGAGATTTATTTATTCTCCGGTAGGAGGATTACTTAATGCACTCTTAGCGATTTTTGGTTTCAGAAGAATAGGTTGGTTAAGTGACCCTTCCACTGCATTGATATCCATAGTGTTAGTGGATTTTTGGCAAAGTTTTGGGTTAAACACCATAATCTTGTTGGCTGGATTAGATGGAATTCCTAAGGTATTCTATGAAGTTGCTCAGATAGATGGGGCATCTCGGTGGAAGGTTACGTTGCATATAACTTTACCCTTACTCCAACGAGTTTTGGTATTTGCCATCACTATAGCCTTTATCAGCTCTTTTAAGATATTCGACATTATTTGGATAATGACTAGGGGTACTGCTGGTCCAATGAATTCTACCAGGTTGTTCGCCATCGATATTTATATGAATGCGTTTCAAAATTTAAAGTTTGGATATGCTTCTGCTGAGGCAGTTTTTTTGCTTTTTATAGTGTTAGGGTTTGTCTTCATAGAGATGCGTATTGGACGACAAAAATGGGAATTTTAAAATAAAAACACAGGTGAGAAGAAAGGATGTTTAAACAAGTATTTGTAAGAATAAACAAATACTGGATATCTTGCATTATTCTTTTTTTGCCCTTTTTGTTTGTCTTAAGCGCTCTCTTGCCATTTCTTTGGATGATACTCTCTTCTTTTAAAACAAGCTCTGAGATAATGCGAGTACCTCTAACTTTTTTTCCAGAGAAACCAACGTTTGTGAATTATCAACAGATTGTAAAAGCGTTTCCTATTATTTTGTATTACTTCAATAGTTTTTTTGTAGCAGCTGTTCAGGTTTTTATTATCCTCTTTACCAGTTCGTTGCTGGGATATATTTTTGCCAAATTTGAGTTTCAAGGTAGAAATTTATTATTTGTTCTGTTTTTGGTGTCATTTATGGTGCCTTTTCAATCAATAATGGTGCCGCTGTATATAGTCTTGCTTAGGATAAAATTAATCAACACGTACCCAGCCTTAATATTCCCGGGAATGATTAGTGCATATGGGATTTTCTTAATGCGACAGTTCGCTTACGGGATACCTAGTGACCTTATTGATGCTGCCAGAATAGATGGATGCTCAGAGTTTGGGATATATATAAGAATTATATTACCAGTACTTAAACCTGTCCTAGCGCTACTTGGTGTATTCACATTCATGTGGAATTGGAACGCTTATCTTTGGCCTCTTATTGCCATATCCTCAGGGAAGTTAAGAACATTACCTTTAGGTTTGGCTGCATTGAGTACTCAATATACTGTTCGTTATGACCTTATAATGGCAGGGACGGCGATAGCCTCCATACCTATAATCTTGATTTTTCTTTATTCTCGAAAGCATTTCATCCGTAGTTTTACCTTAAGTGGATTAAAAATGTAATACCAAAGGTTCGTAGTTAGTCTTGATCTTCCTAAATAAAGAGAATTCTCGAATTAATCGGAGGTAAAATATGAGACTTGAAGAAGTGATCACTGAGAATGGAGCTGTTATTATTGAACCGGGTGAGAAAGTAGAGGCAGGAAGTGTAGGTACGTGGAATATTATCTACACAGTGGGTGAAAAGGGAGTAGCTATTAATGGGAAGATAAGAATCACCATACCATTTGGTTTCTCCAGACCAAAGTTATTTAAGCTGCCTTGGGATATAGAGGACATAAGAAAAGGTATTGGCGGTCCTACAGAACCCGGGTATGTTTCGGTCAAAGCTTCTAATCCTGAGACAAAGTTAAAACTATCAATACCTGTGATTCCTAAGGAGAAAGTAGGAATGTTGGAGGTATGGGGAAAGAATCTCTTTATCACCATAAAGGATGCGCCTTTGAGGGAAGGAAATAGCGTTGTAGTAACCTATGGAGATACTTCTTTTGGGAGTCCTGGGGCAGTAGTTCAGTATTTTGAGCAGACAGTAGAGTTTACAGTAGCCACAGATATTTACGGCGATGGATGTTTCTATCTAGTAAAGAATTCGCCAAGACTTGCCGTAATAGGGAGAAAGGTTTCTTATTTTGTAGTTATCATTCCTTCAAAGATCAAAGAAGGAGAAGACTTCCCCATAACAGTAGTCCCGCGGGATAAATACGGTAATGCCACTTATAAATATCAGGGAATGCCACAAATAAAATCAGATGAGGCGATGAGGGGGAGTTTTGAACTGAAAGGACAACATGGAAGATCTGCCTTAGCAAAGTTCAGTTCCTCAGGCACATATCGCATAACAGCTGTAGATAAAGATGATGGGATAGTTGGCATCAGTAATCCTATAGCAGTTACAGATAAAGACAATAACGATTTAAATCTATACTGGGGAGATCTGCACGTGCATACCGGTTTCTCAGATGGTTTAGGAACTCCTGATGAGGCCTATAGATATGCTCGAGATATTTCTAAGCTGGATTTTGCTGCTTGCACAGATGAGGATAACGAAAGTGAAATTCATTTGTCAGACGAAGAGTGGGAGCTTACCAAAGAAACAGCCAATAAATATACCAAACCAGCAAAATTTGTTGCCTTTCCTGCCTATGAATACCAAGATCACGGTCCCAAAGGAACTGGACACAGGAATGTCTATTTTATGATAGACGATCAACCAATATTGAGACATAGAGATGGAGTAGATCTTCTGGGGTTATACAATAGACTTAAAGCAAGAAATGCCCTTGTTGTACCTCATCACTCAGTAGCCATGGGGGCCAGTCAAGTTTGGAATTATCATAATCCGGATTTAGAAAGAATTGTTGAAATATACTCAATCTGGGGAAATTCGGAGTGTAGAGGGTGCTTAAAGCCTCATATACATGCTGGATATGATTATGAAAAATCTGTTCAGACTGCTCTAGCTAAGGGATATAAGTTAGGATTTATAGCTTCAGGAGATTGTCATGCTGGACATCCAGGGTATTCGGATTGGCTGCGTTGGTTTAGGTCATATCACAATGGATTAGCCGCTGTATATGCTCCTCAGTTGTCCAGACGGGATATCTGGCAGGCTCTCTGGAAGAGGCATTGCTATGCTACCACCGGTGAGCGAATACTCCTAGATTTCAAACTAAATGGCCACATGATGGGGGAAGAAATTATCTTACCAAAAAACACTCCCCGTGAAATTAGGGTAAAAATAGCCGGCACCAAGGTAATAAAAAGAGTAGATCTTATAAGGAACAATTTGCAAGTATATGTTTACAAGGGCAAATCATGGAAGGAGAGCTTCGAATATATCGATAGGGAAGATTTAAAGGAGGAGATCTTTTATTATGTCCGTGTAATTCAGAAAGATGGGGAAATGGCCTGGTCAAGTCCTATTTGGGTTAGACCACAAGATAGCTTGTCAGCAAAATCGTAGTACCTCGCGGGCGCTTCTCTAATTAACCTCCGAATAAAGGAGGTTTAAAATAGAAAATAGAGCCAAGACTAAGAAACTTCCCTTGGAGCTATGCAGAAAAAGACCAGTAAGCTTCTGAAAAGATAAAATCTGTGAAGTGCATATGGATGGAAAATTAAAATGCTTACGAGATCTTATCAAAGAAGCAAAAAATGATTTAATCGACTCTTTTACTCTTCCCGAGCAG
>WJOQ01000381.1 GCA_009618505.1 Clostridia bacterium
TTGAGGATAACAGCATTCTAAATTCTTTGAATCTTTTACCGGGTGAGATAAAGGATCTACTCAAAGACAGAAAGAGACAGGATTTACTAAGGAGAAGTAAGGAGCTGAATGCAGGAGATCTGGACCTGGTTATACAGATAATCAATATCCTTGCTCAGAAAAAACCCATAGGGGGTCTATGACTGACAGGGGCGGCCCTTTTTACTTCTCGATTCTAGCTTGCCCTCCTCCTAAGAATTCAAACTCTATTTCCGAAGCTGAGGATGAGATATTTATCTTGCCGAGATGGAGTTTTTCCAGATTATGGGCCGCTTTTTCTAGTTGCTCCCGAGACAATTTATCTCCCAGAGACTTTTCCAGAACCTCTAAACTAAGTCTTCCCTTTCCTTTTCCCTCGTCAGCACATATTACCAGAAATAAGTATAACCTGATATCGCACCAAGATAATCTTTTCCATAAGTTTTCCTCAATCAATTTGTTCAGTAGCTCACGCCTGTGTGCGCTCATCTTATCATAGTATATGATAAATAAGACGTTTGTCAAGGCCTTCGTAAGGATAAATCTTCTCTCTGGTGACAATAATCCCGTCGCCAGCCTACCAAATCCAGTTCTATCCAGCTTTTTTTTGGTATTTGACATGCTTGTCCATATAGACTAATATATTGTCTATCTTGCTGACGAAAGGTTGAAAATGAAGATAGGGAACAGAATAAGGAAACTGAGAAAGAGATTGGGCTTGACCCAAAAGGAATTTGCTGGGTGTGTACCTGGCAAAATTGACTATACCTATATTGGAAAAATGGAAAGAGACCAGCAGTATCCTTCTATTAAAATGCTGCAAAAGATAGGCATGGCTTTTTCCGTTCCCCTTAGCTACTTCTTTGAGGACGACGATTTCCTCAATTCCTCCAAACTCCTGCCAATTGATATAAAGGACCTACTTAAAGACACAAGAAAGCAGGATTTACTGAGAACGACTCAAACACTAAATACTCAAGACCTGGATCTGGTTATGCAGATAATCAATATCCTCACCCAGAAAAAGCCTCTGGAGGGTTTGCAGCTAGCAGAGTCTCCTCTTGAATATCCGGATATTGAGGATAAGAAGAAAAAGGATTTAACCGACACGGTTTAAAGCGTCCTTGAGTCTTCGCCCAGAACTTTGTCTACAAAAGAGGATTGGCTAAAGGAAAATACTGATAATTGCTTTACAGGCTCTAGCAACATCTGACGTATAAGTAATTAATTTGAAAAAAGAGTTTCCGGGATGAAAAACCGCCGTAAGGCTAGAGAGCTTGCTCTTCAAGTTCTTTATCAAATAGAGACGAGAAAAACCTCAGCAGAAGAAGCCTTAGAGGTTATTTTCTCCCGTTACCGATTTAAACCGGAAGTAAGAGAATTTGCCGAAACACTGGTACGCGGGAGTCATCATTTTATCCTTCCTCTTAACTCTCTCATAAAAAAATACGCCAAAAACTGGACTCTGGACCGTATGGCTACAGTAGATCGAAATATCTTAAGACTGGCCATTTATGAACTCCTCTTTCTAGAAAATGTTCCTCCCATAGTCAGTATAAATGAGGCCGTAGAAATAGCTAAGCGTTATGGAACGGACGATTCGGGAAAATTTGTCAATGGTATTCTAGATAAAATTCGTAAGGAAAGAGAATCGGAAAGTTCTTTAGAATGGGACTTTCTAAGAGACGTTCTTCAAAAAGACCCACACCTGAAGGAACTAATTAAAATAAAAGAAAAAGAAAAACTTTGGTTGGTGGGAGGATGCCTTCGTAATCTCCTATTAGGTAGAGAAAAGAGTGACCTGGACTTAATTACAGAGGATTCTCACTTCCGGGTAGCCGAACTATTTGCTCAGAGAACAAGGAGGAGTTTAGTTGCCTTAGGCCCCA
>WJOQ01000073.1 GCA_009618505.1 Clostridia bacterium
ACCAAACTCTTTTTCTCCCTTTTTTCTTATGAAATCGGCATCTTCTCTCAAGTTTTTGCTCATATGCAAGAGAATCTTGCTTATCTGAAGATTATATTCTTGAGAGAGAAGAGGAAGTAAGTCAAGACGAATCCGATTACGCAAAAAGGATGTATCATTATTAGAAGAATCCACACAGAATTTTAGATTATTTATTTCACAGTACTCCTCTACTTCCTTATGGAAAATCTCAATCAAAGGACGGATTATTCTTCCTCTTACTGCTGGTATCCCGGAAAGTCCATCTAATCCCGTTCCCTTCATTAATCTCATTAAAACAGTTTCTACCTGGTCAGAGGCAGTATGACCTACAGCTATTCTATTAGCGGAAACCTGATTACTCACATGTTCAAAGAAATCATACCTGGCCATCCGGGCGGCTTCTTCCAGCGTAAGCTTTTCTCTCTTAGCCAAAGTAGCCACATCTAAGGAATCTGAAATTAAAGGTACCCCAATCCTAGAAGCAAATATTTTTACCCATCTAGCCTCTTCTTCCGCCTCTTTTCCCCTTAATTGATGGTTGAGATGAGCAATCCACAATTTCAACTCATACTCATCTCTAAGCTGAAGGAGTAGATGAAGTAAAGTAGTGGAGTCTGGGCCACCTGATACGCCCACAACTATTCTTGCTTTGATAGCAAACATCTGGTATTTATCAATAGTTTCTTTGACTTTCTCTAATAAAGAATTACTCTTTTTCATTTCAGGATACTCAGCTTTTTTTGACTGCTTCTTCTAAATCTTTACCTAATTCATAAATTTGTCTCTCTTTTGGCACAGACCTCACACACATGGAAACTTCTTACTACTCCCTTTACTATCCGTTAGATGAAAGGTAGCCTCTTTCTCTCCACAAATCTGATATAGCATCCCTTTCTCCAAAAATATATATGTATCCCTAAGAACACTCCCGGCAGTTTGTCACTTGTTGCCCTGAGTTCTCGATAATTATCAATTATTCTATAATAACCAGCAATTATGTCAATAAAGGACAGTGTATAGCGTAAAACGTAAGGCGAAAAATGCAAAACCATAGTAAATTAGTTCATCGTTATGAGTTCATAGTTTATCGATAAAAAAGAACGGATAAACAGAAAGGTCTTCATCAATGAACAACGAATAATGAATTATGAACAAGTTTTGAATTTTGAATTATGGCTTTTCGCTCTGCCCCTTTAGTTCTTCATTTGGAAGGAGGAGGTAGTAGGTTGTATGGGATGATCTATTCTATCCGCTATACGCTTAATTGCCTATTATTTCTACATAGCTTACCCGCACTAAGTATAACCCTTGTGGTGGGACAGTAGGACCGGCAATTCTCCTATCTCTTGCTTCCAGAATCACCTTCATCTGAGAGCACGGTATTTTCTCTCGGCCAATTTCCACCAGTGTTCCTACTATGTTTCTGGTCATCTTATAAAGAAAGCTATTTGCTTTTATATAAATAATTAGAAACTTCTTTCGGCAAATAAAGGAGATTCTATCTATTCTCCGACAAGAAGACAAGGTCGGGCTGCCCTGACTTTGAAAAGAGGAAAAATTATGCTCTCCCAGAAGAAAGTCAGAAGCGTATTTCATTTTCTCTATTCTTAGAGGAAAAGAAATTTGCTGAACGAAGTGAGAATAAAATGGTGGGAGAAAAGAATCATTGTAAATTATATACCTATAGACTCTACTTAAGGCAGACCTCTGAGCGTGAAAATCTAAACCTACCTCTTTTACTTTCTTAACCCTTATATTCTCAGGTAAGCAACTGTTTACAGCAGGCTTGATAGCAGAAAGGGAAACTTTATTCTCTATAGTGAAACTAACTACCTGTCCTGTGGCATGAACACCTGCATCTGTTCTTCCCGCCGCAGCTG
>WJOQ01000316.1 GCA_009618505.1 Clostridia bacterium
GCAACAAGGGAACAGATCAATAGGCTCTGTGATGAGGCCGTCAAGTATAGTTTTTACTCGGTGTGCGTTAACTCAAGCTGGGTTAGCATCTGTGCTCGTAAACTCCGGGACACAGCGGTAAAAGTATGTTCTGTGGTTGGGTTTCCCCTGGGAGCCATGCAGAGCCGGAGCAAGGGACTTGAAGCACGCTGTGCTATTGAGGATGGAGCCCAGGAAATAGATATGGTAATCAATGTCGGGTTTTTGAAATCTGGAGACCTTAAGAAAGTGGAAGAAGACATTAGAGCAGTGAAAAGGGCCTGTAAAAGCACAACCATACTCAAGGTAATAATAGAGACAGGGCTATTGACTGATGATGAGAAGGTTATGGCCTGCCAGATAGCCAAGAAGGTGGGGGCTGATTTCGTGAAGACTTCCACAGGATTTGCCAAAGGTGGTGCAAAGCCCAGGGATATTGCCTTAATGAGAAAAATAGTTGGTCCTAAAATGGGAGTGAAGGCCAGTGCCGGGATTAGAAGCTTTGAGGATGCCAGGCTGATGATAGAATCAGGCGCGACCCGTATTGGCACCAGTGCCAGTGTGGCAATTGTAACGACTGAAAAGGGTCAGGAGAGCTATTAAAGCGCTGAGGCGGACACTCTCCTTCTTGTTTACCATAGCAAGAACATGGACCAAAAACTATTGTTCTTCAGAGAAATTGAAGCATCTGCCAGTTGAACGGGAGATGTCCTTCTCGTTTCCCCTGGGAGATTTTCTGAAATTGTATCTTGAGGTTGAAATGATTTGTACTCAGTTACCCATTATCAGCTTTTTGCAGCTCTGACTCTGGCCATATAGAGCCTAGCTCATATACCTTTAAAGAAAGAATCCTAATACTACCTCCGGAAGAGTAAATCTTGAGGTTCCTGTTCCTCGAATCAGGCAAGAAACAGGAGCTCATGGAGATTCTCCCGTGATTACCGAAAATCTCCAGCGAGGTCCGGTCGAGCAGGATTTCCAGCTTGATCTTGCCCTGAATAGGCCTAAGTGAGGCAGATTTTCCCAGGCAGAAGAGTTCGTTGTTGGAGGCGGTGTATCGAATACTCTCACCGTGCAGGATAAATCCAAACTCGGCTGCACTCTCCACCTCGATCTCAGTCTGGATATGGAAAAGCTCACCCTGGATATGCGAGAGAAGATTCTCACCTGGTTTCAATACCTGGTTATTCCAGTAGTATTCCTTTTTATGAATGTTTTTAATCTCTTTTATCGGTTGACGGTAGAGGCGAATCCCCTCTCCTGTAGTTTGAAGTGTTAACTGACAAGGGAAACTCATCTGCTGATTAAAGGGCATACCCGGATATTTGCCGTCTCTCATCCAGGTAATTTGAAGCCTTCGGCCGTCGGAGGTGGGAACATCGCTCCAGGTTTGAGCCGCATAGAAGTCAGCTCCCCCGTCGCTCTGCAGCACCTCGCTTTCTCGCCGGAAGGCCCGGCCGTCAAATGTCCCAATAATATAGTTCCCATTAGCTCCCCAGAATACCCATTTGCTGTTCTCTGTATCACCATCAACTGGCAGTTCAAAGATATCCGGACATTCACTAGAACCGGGTAGTTGAATATCGCACAGCCGGGTCCACTGCTTCAGATTTGGCGATGAGAACAGCGCATAATTATTGCCATCAAGATAAAGAGCCATCACCCACCTCTTGGAGGAAGCGTGCCAAATAACTTTAGGGTCCCGATTTGTCCCTATGATGTGTCCAAGAACCGGATTCTTCTCGTATTTCCTCCATGTTCTTCCCCGGTCATTGCTGTAGGCAATGCTCTGGGTGAAGGGTTTGCCTGCTGAGGTATAAATATTCACCATCGCTGCTTCCTTACCACTCTGAAAGCCTGCCGTATTGTCCCAGTCTACCACACCAGAACCCGACCAAATCGCACCTAGCTCATCTGGTTCAATTGCGTTCGCTAGTTGCTTCCAATTGACCATATCCGAACTAACAGCATGGCCCCATACTATTGTGTTAGCCCAGTTGATACCTGAGGGATTGTGCTGAAAAAATAGATGGTATTCACCCTGGTAATAAACTAATCCGTTAGGATCATTTAACCAGTTCTTTTTAGCAGTGAAGTGAAACTGGGGACGATAAACTTCCTGGTAAAGCTTGCTCCTGTCCATTATATTTCTCCTGTCCCCTATTTTATTTTTGAATACTTATTCCCGTTCTTTCCAATACTTCCCCGGCAGATTGCCTTATTCTTAATTCAACACCAAGAATTACTTCCCTTGGCTTCTTTCTTTTCATCAAATTAAGGTCTTTACTGACTATTCTCTTTTAGTAAAGTTTAACAGGATAAGGTTCCCTTAAGCTCCTTTGCAAAATAAAAAAAGGATAAGCAGCGCAAAAAGCACCACCTAATTACTTATACGGATCAGCCGCATCGCGAAGGCCATCTCCCAGGAAACTGAAAGCTAATACGACAACAATAACAAAAAGTCCGGGAATTAAAAGCCAGGGAAATTGAGCAACGGTTCTTATATTTTGGCCGTCCTTTAGGAGTGCGCCCCAACTAACTGCTGGGGGACGAATGCCCAGACCAAGAAAACTGAGGGCCGTTTCTCCCAAGATCATCCAGGGTATACGCAAGGTGAGGTCTACTATGAGGTAACTTAGAAAAGAAGGAAGCAGGTGCCCTGTAATAATACCCCGCTCGCTGGTTCCACTGATCCTGGCCGCCATAACAAAATCTTCTTCTCTCAGTTCTAAAAGCTTACCTCTTACCACCCGAGCTAAACCAGACCAGCCTACAATGGAAAGAATGACCGTAATGCCAAAATAGACTTTAATTGGCGACCACCGTGGTGGAAGAGCTGCACTTAAGGCCATCCATAAGGGAATGGTAGGTATAGATATTGAAAACTCTACAATTCTCTGAATAATCGTATCAGCGACTCCTCCGTAATATCCGGAGATTCCTCCCAGGATACATCCTAAGACAAAAGCAATCGCTACCCCCACCAAACCTATAGATAGAGAAATACGAGAGGCATAAAGATTACGAGAGAATAGGTCTCTACCTAATTTGTCCGTTCCAAATAAGAATAATGGACCTTCCTTTACCCCAAAAAGATGGATATCCGTCTTGAATAAGCCCCAGAATTTATACTCACAACCGTGCACAGAAAAGTAGATGGGATAGTTCTTAGTTTTATCTACGCTGTATTTCATGCGCAAAGTTACCGGGTCACGGCTGCCCTCCAATCCATAGATGAAAGGTCGAAGATGGAATCCCTCCTCATCAAAGAAGTGAATCCTCTGAGGCGGACAATAGAGATATTTTGAACGTGTGTAGATATGATAGGGAGAAAAGAATTCACAAAATATGGCCGTAATATACAAAACAATCAATATACTGCCCCCAACCAGAGCCAGTTTATGCTTTTTAAACTTTCGCCACATAAGCTGCCACTGAGAGGCTAGATAATATCTTTCTTCAGCGGTAAATGTCTCTTTCTCTTTTCTCATTAATGTGTTCCTTCTCTCTCATATCTAATACGAGGATCTACCCAAACCAGCAAAATGTCGGAAATGAGAGTCCCTATTACGGTTAGAACGGCTAAAAACATAATGGTGCTCCCAGCTAAATACATATCCTGAGTCATCAGCGCCTGAAAAAGCAGAGGCCCGGTAGTAGGTAAACTTAATACAATAGCTGTAATGGTCTCTCCAGAGATAATATAGGGCAGAGTCCATCCTATGGTGCTGATGATGGGATTGATAGCTATTCTTACCGGGTATTTAAATAAGAGAGCTCTTTCTGAGACTCCCTTGGCTCGGGCAGTAATGACATATTGTTTACGAAGTTCATCCAATAAACAGCCTCGCATAACTCGAATCAGTTCTGCTGTGCCGGCTGTTCCAATAACTATTATGGGAATGGGAAGATGCTTTAACATATCGAGGACTTTGGCTAAACTCCAGGGAGCTAACTGATACGCAGGAGAGAAAAGACCACCCGCACTAAGGCCAAAATATTTGTAAAAAACAAACATTAAGACTAAGGCAAGAAGAAAGTTTGGTGTAGCCAGACCGGCGAAACCAGCTACAGTAAAGCCATAGTCACCAATAGAATACTGATGGGTGGCCGAGTAAATTCCAACAGGTATAGCTATACCATAAGCGAAAAGCATAGTCAAAATAGATATAATTACTGTTAACATAAGTCGCTCACCTAATAACTCGCTTACCTCCTTATTCCACAGAAAAGACTGACCAAAATCTCCATGGAGCATGTTCCATACCCACTTACCATACTGAGCATATATGGGCAAATTTAAGCCATATCGCTCTTCTAGTCCGCGAAGCTCGTCTCTTTCAATAAATGTTATACCTCTCTGTTTTAAATTCTGTATATGATAACTTAAATAGTCACCGGCTGGAAGTTGGATGATAACAAATGCAACAATGGATACCACCCACAAGATAATAATCATATATAAAAATCGACGGACAATGTAAAATAGCATCTCTTTCTCCCTCCTTTATCTTTTTGCCAAACACATATATCCTTAAATAAGTTTCCTTATCTACGCTTCTTGAGTAATCTCATAGATTCGATAGCCATATGGAGGTAAAATGACCTGTAATTCCAAAATATTCCTGATTTTTTCATTTGAAAAGATATCCCTCAAAAATGTCGGGCTATGCAGTTCAACAACCACTTCTTGAGTCTCATTCTGAAAGTTCAATATAACCAACATTCTTTCCTTTCCATCTTTACTCATCCGCGTAAAAGCATAGAATTTATGATCATCATTGGTTAGAAGTCTATGTCTATTGGCCGAAGCTTGCAGTGCAGGATATGTCTGCAAAGCCCTTATAAGTCTTCTTACTTTGCAAAGATTTTTTTCCGGCCAATTAAATTTTAATAATTTCCCACTATCATAGAAAAACTCTCCTATTGTTACTATGGTAGCTATCTCCAATATTCTCTGCTCTTGACTTACTCTTTTATGCCAATATGGCCCAATAAACGTTATCCCGCCTGCAGCGACAACTCTGTCACGGTAGGATTGAAGTGCTTCTTCAATAAAGGTTGGATCTCCTGTCTCAATTGCTTTACCTATAACATCATGGTCTGTCCACCAGATATTTATACCATAATCTTGAACAGAGTTATATTTCCCTGATAATATCCACTTTGTTGGATCATCACCAAATCCCCCTGCTCCTTCAGGCTGCATATATTTGTTTGAATACTGATGGATAACCCCAGTTATTGTTTCATAATTGATCTCCCAGTTACAGTTCATGTACCAGTTAACAGCATCAATAATCATTCCATCGATGCCTGTATCCATCCAAAACTTTATAACTTTCTTACATTTTTCGCACCAGATAGGACTGCCAAAATTAAACTGCGGCAGTGCGACATCAGCACTTTCCCCGTTCCATTTAACCCAATAGAATTTTCCTGCTCTCTCACTGAAGTGCCAACCTCCATCTGAATCATTCATAAAATGAGGAGCTAAACTCCTGTCGAATTTTTCTTCTCCAGTATCACTCCATAAAAATAGGCGAGACTCCGGGCTATCTATTCCTCGCCGTATATCATCACAAGCTTTTATAAAGGCTGGGTAATTCATTGCACAATAACCCAGATTAACGAGCATTATTATAGCAATTCCTTTCTCATGAGCACAATTTATTAACTCAAGAAACTCACCCATTGTTCCTATAGTGGGGTCGACTAGAAAATAATCAATTACATCCAGGCCACCATACTCATTGCCGCCATAATAAGGTAAAATTCCTATTGCATCAAATCCCCAGGATTTGACATGATCAAGTTTCGGTATAACATCCTGAATTGTAATTCCTTCTTCTTTGCATTTAAAACAGGTCACTCCCGAGGATTTTTCCCACCATTGTTCAGGCACAAAATTCACCTTACACCTCCCATATGCAAGTGTGAGCTGTAGCTTCTCTGGTCAATAAAAACCACAGCTCACTGTTTGCTTTCCTTATCTACTCCAGATTAACTTTCTTACCGTTTGAAGAAAAGTTGTTCTGCAAAGTAATTTAGGTCACCAGGCCAACCTCCTGCAGGATTATAGGCTTTAGGCACATTTCCAATGTTATTTTTGGCTACATAGGGTACAGGAACCATTCCCACAGTGCCAATTATAACAACATTTTCTGCATGCCAATCAAATACCTTCTGCATTGCTTCGATGTACTCCGGTGAACGGAACTCTGCCAGCACTCTGTCCTCTCCCCATTGGAAGAGCTGTTTTATCTCCGCCGGTGGCTCCTCACCAGGCATTTCTCCTCCGTAGTCGTCCAGGGTCGCTCTTCCCCTTTTTATAGCAAGCTCTGCGTCCAGCCATTCACCCCACTGCAGAGCCCAGCCAAGGTCAGAGTTACCAATATACCAATCGTCATCGTCGCGTTCTAGCAGATAGCCTCTTACTTCCTCTGCAAATTTTGGACTTGTTGCGAAGCCGTGATCAGGAGAGTCCATGCGCTCAAAATATAGAGCCTGATCTGCGGATCTAAGTAGTACCGAAAGTCCTACTGCTTCCCAATATTCTTTTACCAGCTCCAGGAGAGTTACCGGTGCCTCGAATTCTCCTCCTACAGCATACTCAACCATTATCTCCAGTATCTGACCATCCGGGCGCAGGCGGAAACCGTTTTTATCGCGCTCGGTTAAACCTGCCTTATCTAGAAGACGATTAGCTTCACCCGGATTATACTGACCATAAGCTTGTTCCCACTCCTCCTTATAGTAGCTAGCACTAGAAAGTGCGGTCAGTTGACGAGGAACACCAATACCAGCATAGACAACCTCATTAATTTCTTCTCGGTTGATGGCCAGGGAAAGAGCCCGTCGGAATCTTACATCCTGATGGATTTCGCGCAGGACTGGATCTGGATGAGTCAGATTAACACCAAAGCCTACCTCTGCTGCCATGGTACCTGGGATTAGTGTAACTGTGTAGCCTCCTGCCTCCTCATTCTCCTTATAGAGAGAATAGTTTTCAAACGATGTGTTCATAAAGGCAACATCAGCCTCTCCGCTAATTACCTTCATTTGATATATTTCCCAATTAACTACAGTGGAAACTATTTTGTCAATATAAGGAAGCTGGTTACCAGCTGTATCTACCTTCCAGTAGTAGGGATTGCGTACGAATACTCTGTGAGTGGTAGTGGATTCTGTCATAATCCAGGCTTGCATAGTGGGTTTATT
>WJOQ01000296.1 GCA_009618505.1 Clostridia bacterium
CTACCTTATCTATCACCTCCAGGGCCAGAGTATCCTCATTAATCTCTATTCCTCTTAAAGTTCTCATCACCATGCCAATAATTTCATTGTCTATTACGTACTGCTCGTAGGCAACGGTAGTGGTAGATTCTAACATACCAGCAGAATTATGGATATAATTTGCCCCGGCCAGGCCCACCAGCAGAGCAGTAACCGCCTTCTCGTACCCTGCCTGGACATCCGGAATTTTAGACTCGGTAAGACCTGCCCAGGCATAGAAGGGGATATCATAATAGTGTGCCAGTTGGGCTGCAGCGATGCTTAGCACTCCCAATTCCACCGCACCACATAGAAACGACATACTAGACATATCAGCCACAGAGGGGATGGCTCCATAAAGCACAGGTGCACCAGGGCTTACTAGCTGGGTCAAAACTATTCCGCTGAGCTGCTCGGCATTCACCTGGGCTAAGGTGCCGGCTAGAGTTACCGGGGATGTGGAACCAGCCATAGGAGCAGAAGATAAAGCTACGGGGACTCTTTCTTTAGCAATTCTTATTAATATAGAGGTGGTAAAATCATCCAAGGCCAGAGGACTCTTCATCCAGGAGGTGATAAAAGAGATGATAGGTCTTTTTTGCAGCGCTTCTTTTCCGCCAACGATTTTTTCTGCCATGCCAATTACTTCCAGTGCACTCTTCACCGAATAGGCCGAGCCCATAACGTGTTTTGAGGTGTTGCTTAAGGCAGCATAGTATTTATTGACATCCAGAAACTCCTGGGGAATATCCTGGGCTACAACCGGCCTTATAAAAAAGTGGATATTATCCAGAGCATCCACTAATCTGGCAATGTTGGCAATATCCTTTAGGAGCGGTTTCCTTACTTTGCCGGTTTCTAAATCAAGCACCTTGAGTGCCGCCCCTCCCGTGCCAAAGTATACCTTTTTGTCCTCCAGAACAAGGTCGTTTTTCTCATCTCTGCCACAGAGGATAATTTTAGAAGGAGCTTTGTTGATGGCATCTTCCACCAGGCTGGAGGGAATCCTTACCCGCCCTTGCTCAAAATCTACCTCAGCGCCACCATCAGAGAATATTTGCAGGATCTCTTGCTGCCGGGATTTTATCCCCGTTCGCTTCAATATCTGGAGCGAGGCGTTATGAATCCTCTGCACCTCTTCCTGAGAAAGAATCTGGTATTGACCTCCCCTCAACCCCCCTAATTGCACCTTCGCTCCCCCTTGTTTGCTCAGATAATATTGAATCCCATCCCTATCTTAGAAAATCTCAAACTGTATTGACCTCAACAATGACTTTTTCCTCAAAGATTCTCATCTTTATAACTAAGCAGGGATAGAGTTCTCCTCATTTCATTGCGAACAATCATTAACCCCCCATCTACATCCATCCCTGGCTTAGCCAGCATTTGCTCAGGATGAGTGGCCAGGGCAATATGAACAGAAACTCTGGCCGATTTATCAGTCTCATTACAACTACCACCAAGATAAGCATCAACTCCCTTTTCTTTACAGTAAAGCACGGCTTCGATAGAGTTATTGATTCCACCCAGATCCGGCATCTTGATTTGAACCATATGGCCCGCTTTTTCATCCACGAAGTCCTTTATATCTTCCAGAGTATTACACCATTCATCAGCTACTATTTCAACATTTACCTTCTCAGCTTCTAATCTCTGCCTCAGCTCCTTAAGAACCTTTATCTGGTTTCTTTTACTGCCACCATCAACAGGATTCTCTAGGCGTAACTTATAGGGTGAGGATATTTCCTCTAACCTTTTTATATAAGAGACGATCTTCTTAAAATCATTATGAAAAGCCAGGCCAATTGTTCCATAAACATCGAGATGAAACACTGGTTTATAAGATCCGGAACTCAATTTTTTAACCCTCTCTCTCAGCCAGAGAAGGTACTTAGCTAATAATTCTCCTTTTTTACCTAATTTGCTTTCTAAATTGTTTATTAAACCGTGAGGAAGCACCTCCGCCCTTTTCATAATAGCTTTGTCAGCATTGGAATACCTTTCATCACCTGTCTGGGTAAATACTGGTATAGGTTTCTGGCTTAATTTCGTTTTATACTCCTCGGCAATTACCTCAGCCATCGTCTTTCCTCTTGCCCTGGATACGGCTTCTAAAATCGCTTGAGTGACTCCGTATCTAATAGAAGCATGTAATCCCCTGCCTTGAATTTCAAGTTTATCGAACTCTTCGGCCAATGGTTTAAAATCAGAGACTTCTCTTCCCACTAATCTTGCAGCGACATCACTTACTATAGTCCCGATGTACTTCTCTGCCAAAAACAGCTCATCGCGGCCACCGGCTCCACAGTATTGAACTGAGACACAATCACCGAAAGTTATTTGCCCATCATCTAATAGAAGAATTATAGAAATGGCCTCTCCTGACTGTCTAATTGAGGAAAAACCCTCTATCCTCGCCTTACCCAGGTAAGTAAAACCATCAGGCCTGGCACCGCCTTTAATTGCCTTTTGATCATCAAAATAGAAGCCGCTTAAAGTTGGTACAGCTAAGACTTTTTTAATCTTCATAAGACTCTCCTGTTCCTGGCCGACCGACTAACATGCCTTTTCCAATAGCATAAATATCATCAATAACCATCTGCAAGCTTGCTCGCCTATTTTCTCTCTTGGCCCTTTCCTCAATTTTTATTTTATGAAAATTGAGGATTTCCTTAGTAAATGGTAGGTTGCCAGGATTTAACAGCCTCACGGCCCCATTATTATCTCTTACCGGAAGAACTTTTCCCAGATTAAATCTATTGGGAGCAAAGGGAATATCAATGAAGCCTTCTTTAAAGGCTAAGATTGTTCCTATGGCAATATCTCCTTTGCCCAGTTCTATCACCTTTTTTAGAGTACACCTCGTTTCTTCCTTAATTATTCTTATCTCCTCTTCTAACGCTTCCTGAGAGAAGAATTCTTGATCCTTTAACATATTCACTATCTGTTTAGTGATCTTGATCCCTGAGATATTTGCCTCTTTAGTGGGGACTCCTAGTGCCTCATGGACAGTCTTGGAGATTATTTTATTGGCTTTAGCTAAGGAACCTGCTACTGCACCCCAACTTATGACTCCCGAGGCTCGTGCCTCATTCTTAGGAAAACCTCCCATCCACTGGTGAAATGCAGTAGTAATTAATATATTCCTGTAGCCAAAATCGCTTAGAAATTCTTCGGCTAAAGAAGTCAAGCTCCTGATAGCAGCTATATCTTGAACTAAATTACCACATTGACCGTAGCCCAGGGTAATACTTTTCACCCCTTGCTTAGCAGCAAGCAATGCTTCTATTATGCTTACCGAATGTGAAATAGAGGGAGGAACTAAAGTTCCAGTCAAAGGACCGAAGGATTCCCGATTGATTATCGCTCCGTTTTCCTGATACCAGCCAACCAAACGGTCAACATACTGCCAATTAGAGATAGATTCTTCTAAGGAAATATTCTTAGAATAGGGAATATTATAGGAGATACCTCCTCCTTCAAAATCGGTGAAACCAGCGGCCATGGTAATCTCGGCTAAAAGTCTAGCATCTGGTGTACCATGCCTTATCTCCACAGGTACCTTAGCAGATTCTATAATTTCTCGACATTTCCAAACCCCTTCGTTTACGGCTGGATATCCATTTAACATGGATCTGCCAAGCTTCTTACTTTCCAGAATTCCTAGCTCCGCCTCTTCATATCTATTTTGTCTGGTATAGCTATCGATAGTGGTAGGAAGAAAGTCCGCTCCCGCTTTTTCAAAAGACCTCAATAAAGTTATTTGTTCTTCTCTTAAGGCAACACCAGCCCGGGGCTGAACAAAAATATCCCCCTTTTTCTTACCTTTCGCTAATTTTTTTGAGCTTACTTTTCCTTCCGGGAGATGATGATGAAAGTTTATGGCTTCCTTTAAGTTTACTTGTCTTCCGGTAGGCCAGCTGTTAAGGACTTCCTTTCGAATTTCTTTAAAAATTTTCTCCTCAAGCCTTTTATTGTGAACTGCTCTTTTCATCTCGAGCCCCCATTCTTGATCCCTTACTCTCCATTTTTAGATCTTCTCTTAAATCCTTAATGGCCTTTGAGGGTGAGGTTCCGGGAGGATAAACGCGATCAAACCCTAACTCTTTAAACCTGGCTTCTACTTCTTCCCACCTCTGTTTACCAACAACAATATTTCCGCCAATATATAGCAAAATGTTATCCAGTCCAGCCTCAATGCACCTCTGTCTCATCCCTAAGCAATCCATTTCAGCGTGACCGTATAAGGAAGAAACTACTATGGCCTGGGCCTTGCTCTTAATAGCTGCCTGAATAAATTCTTCTTGGGAAGAAAGAACGCCAATATTCACCACTCTAAACCCTGCTTGGCTGAAGGCATCTTCTAAGATTTTATTGCCTATAGCGTGAACATCAGCTCCAATTACTCCTATTACTAGGGCTATCTTTTCCATCTTACCTTGTCTAGCTGGCATTATCAATCCTCCCTACTAAGAGATATTTCTTGGTAACAGGACACTCTATCCACTGATGATTCAATCTAAAATTTTTAATTTCGCCTGTGCGGGAAACATGAATCCGGGGCCCCGTACAAGGATAGGTTATGCCTCCTATCTCAATATGACCTTCATCTAAGAAACTGACCAGTAAATCCTTTCTGATATATTCCTTTACTTTATCTTCTACCTTTTGTAGGTCTATTTCCACCGGCTTATCAAACTGGAAAACAAACCCATGATAGACATCACTATGAACTACTGGTGTTTTAAATCCCAAATTTTCAAAGACCAAAGAAGTAAGATCCTCTGCCGTATGAGCCCTCTTTCTGTATTTTAGCGACTTAAAAACAACCCCTCCTATCTCTTTTGGTTCTGGACCCAAGATGGTTGGGCGAGTAATGATAACTTCTTCGCCTATGCCCACCAGGATTTGAGCATTTCTCTTCAAAATTGGATAGATTAAATCGAAGTGTTCTACCACTATCCTCCGTTCCTTTTCTAATCCCTGTTGGATTGTTCTGGCAATTGTTCCCAATTGATTAAAAGCATTTTCAAATCTAACATCGACATGATAGGTATGATAACGAAAGTTTCCTTCCTCTACATCCTCTAGAAGGGGCATAGGCCTTTTATTTATACTATAGTCATCATTAACCAGTTCTAATCCCGGAAACATTCCTCTAAGCAATAGCGACTTCCCTGCACCCTGCCCTCCAATTATCCCGATAAGTTTATCTTCCCAGCGAAGGTACCTTTGAGAAATAAGGTTACCCAAATCTAATAATCTTTTTTTACCACGTGGGGCAAAATGTATTGCCTCCTTCAGGCTATCAAACATGGTTACTGACATTTCTACGATTCCCTTAACGGCCTTTCCTTGGGACCATCATAATTTATCTTATCCAGGGCTACAGCTTTGAATGGCTTCTCCCTAACTATCTGCTCGTAGGCATGAGCAATTAACCCACTGGACCTGGCTATGATATAAAATCCTTTTCCCAGGCTCCCGGAACTCTAAAAAGAGCTATCTTCTCATGCGGAATATAACCTGACTCGATAACTCCCTTAATTATTCCTCTTGCAATTAAATCTACTCTACTATTACTAGTGATATTCATAATTACAGCAATTTTCTTAACCCCTGGCTTGCTTAAGATTAGTTTGGTAAGGTCCTTTAATTTCTTTACACTCGGATTGACACCAACTCATGAGCCTCATATTTGGAAAAAGCCCTTAACAAACTAAAACGAACAGTAATCACTTCATCAGAACTTTCTTCAACGTCGATGGTTTCAAAAAAGTTTTGCCGACCATAAAAAATGTATGAAATACTGAAATTGTGGAACTTCCAAGTCTTCATTTGATGGAGTCATTAAATACATTTTTCTTTTAGCCAGAAGGGGGAAGGATTCGAGGAGAATAGATCCGGATAGAGAGAATTAAGATTCCATCATAGGTGCTGTCGGTGAAAGTTAGATTTAAGAAAACGTTCGAGAATTAATCTATCTATTTTTTTCATACTTGTTTGCCTCATTGCTCACAGCTTGTTGTTCTTGTCGATGAACTATGAGCTATTTACCTATCTCGCACAAATAGTTTGCCGGGCAGCTCTCTGGCCAGACCCTTTATCTGCAGCTTCATTAAAAGCTCGCCCACTCTGGAAGCAGCAAGATTGCTTTCGCTAATTAGTGAATCAATATGAACAGGTTCTTCCTTTAAAAGACTAAAAATCTCCCTTTCCTCAGAAAATAAAGAAGGTATTTCTCTATCCAAAACCTGTTTATCCTCTTTCTTGAGATAAGAAAATTCCAATTCTTCTAATATATCCTCAGCACATTCCACTAATTTAGCCCCTTCCTTGATTAGTCTATTTGTTCCCTGGCTATTAGGGCTGGTAATATTTCCCGGCACAGCGAAAACTTCCCGCCCCTGCTCTAAGGCGAAGTCGGCTGTAATCAAAGCTCCGCTTTTCAAGGGAGCCTCTATAACCAATACTCCTTTGCTCAATCCACTAATAATACGATTACGCTGAGGAAAGTGAAGAGCATTGGGCTGCGTTCCCAATGAATACTCAGAAACCACCGCTCCTCTTTTAGCTATCTCCTCTGCCAATTTTTTATTCTCCCCGGGATAGATTATATCTATACCAGAACCTAAAACAGCAATAGTTCTTCCTCCCACTTCCAAAGCTCCCTGGTGGGCAGCTGTATCGATTCCCCTGGCCAGTCCGCTAACAATAGTAACTCCCTTTCTAGCCAGAGCTCTGGCTAGTCTTCTAGTTATTAATTTTCCGTAAGTGGTTGCTCTTCTTGTCCCTACAATAGCCAGAGCATCTATATCTTTCTTTTTTACCTCACCCTTTAAATAAAGCAGAAAAGGAGGGTTAAATATCATCTATTCAAGCCAGGGATGGTGGATAGCTCTTTAAAGGAAGCGGCAAGAACTTTTTGGGGAGAGCCAAAGTGCTCTATCAGCTCACGGCATTTCTTGGCGCTGAGATGAGGAATTCTATCCAGAAGAATCCACTCTTTATAAGGGTTCATACAACTAATTTTCCTCGTCTAAATCTCTTGTAACCACTCCGCTGAGAGGCTTGGGATAAAAATAGGTACTTTTAGGAGGTAGCTTTCCGCCGGAAAGACAGACCTCCTTTACCTGCTTTAGAGAAAGGGATTTGAGAAAGAAGGCTAACTGGTATTTCTTTTTCTGGACAAGGTCTATTGCTTCTTCCTCCTCTTTG
>WJOQ01000392.1 GCA_009618505.1 Clostridia bacterium
AGGTCATTAATTGGCTACATTTTAGCACAATAAGTGGCCATTGTCAATACCCCAGCCCAAAAAGTCACTAAAAGTGACAAAAAAGTGACATCAGCTTACCCCTCCAGGGCTTAGAGCCTCTCTTCATCTATTGGGAACTAAAAGAGGGTTGGAGCATGTACACGAGTGACTTGAGAAGTGGAGGGAACGGGTCTATCGTCAACGAGCTTGCGGAGATTGACCTTGGGGCAATTTATATCTATCCCTGTAGTGAGGCCTCCGATGAGGAGCAGAAATTCTGCCTATTGAACCTTGGTGGAGCTGGGGGGATTCGAACCCCCTACCTTTTGACTGCCAGTCAAACGTTCTCCCAATTGAACTACAGCCCCACAACTAAATAATAACAAAAAAACAGACTAGTTAGCAATAAACTAACCCAAAAGTAAGCCTCAGCTTTTCTTTGATAGTAGAGTAAGGTACTGAAGACCCAAGGCAAAAGTAAATTTACTTTCAATATGAGAAAGGGAAGTGCCTTCAATAAGTTTTATAATACTTTTAGGAGTTACTCTATGTAGATGTATTTTCCTGGCCATGAAAGGATTTTTGTATTGTCTCAAAGCGGCTACTATAGCCTGGAACCCTCTCACCGGTTCCCAAGGATAAACAATAATAGCTATTCCTCCCGGCCTAAGGACTCTGGCTATTTCCAAAAAGAACCGCCTTAAATTTGATATATGTTCAATAGTATGTAGTGAATAGACTTTATCAAAACTGTTGGCTTCGAACTCCAGGTTGGTAATATCACCGTATTCTACCTTCCGGGTAACCGCCTCTTTCAAGGAAGTTTCGCTTATATCAACCCCTATCACACCATCGGTATAATTCTCCATCTCTCTAACATAAAAGCCTCGACTACATCCTAGGTCTAGGATTTCTTCCCCTCTTTTGGGTTTTAAATACTCTAAAAGAAGCTTAAAGAGGGCATGGTTGAAATTATGTGTCATCTTATAGGTACCCACTCCCCCTCCTACATACGGCACCGAGCTCGATTAGGTGACACTTCTTCATTTTTAGGATTTGCAAACCGCTATACTTTAACTCAGCACTAAATTGCTCTTCAGAAATGGCTGTCTCATCTGGGTAGATCCACAGATGCAACTTCTCCAAAAGCCCTCTCCATAATCTATAGGGTAAGCTTGGGGTAGGAACTAAGATTATGGTAATCCCGTTTGGGGTCAGCAGGTCTCTATGTAAACAAATCAGCTTTTGCTGTTCGTCGGGGGTGTAATGCTCTAGAAGTCCCTGGGAGTGAACTATATCATATTTCTCACTTAGATCAAGGTTAAATAAATCTCGCAGCAGGAATTCCTTTTCGCAATTAAGACAAGAGAGCCTTTTTTGGGCGGCATTCAATACACTAGGATTGAAATCGACAAGGGTTACTTTATCAACCTGAAACAATTTAGTCATTTGCAAGGTATGATAGGCGGTGCCGCAGCCCAGCTCAATTATTTTAATAGGCTCTTTGAAATGAATCCCACGCAGCAAATCCGAATAGGCTCTCCAAATAGTCCATAGAAAGTTCTGACTAATTCGGGTACGCTTATGATATCTATTCCAATCGGTAACGACCCTCATATAAACACCTGGATTGCTGGTTCTGCTTAAATTATCTGTAACCAGCGAAGGGCAATTCCCAAGCCCAGATAACCACAATAGGCAATAGCTATACTCTTAACTGTCTGACCTGCCCAGCACATAAGGAAGAATTTCCACAGGCGAAAACGGAGTGTCCCCATACCAATAGCCATCGGCACAAAAAAGGGATTGATTGCCGCTGACATTAAAAAGACAACTAATGAACCTCTTCGCTTGGCTATATCCATGATTCGAGGTATTCGTGCCCACCTTA